>PNND01000276.1 GCA_013824045.1 Rhodobacter sp.
ACACTGCGCATGTCGGGCGCCTGCATCCAAGTGGCCAGCGTTTCCAGTTCCGTCTCGAACGTCTCGGAAATCAGCTCGCCCTTCAGCTTGCCGGTATACCCCACGCGCCGCACCCGATCCAACGGCGAAGACCCGTCCGATCCGAAATGCCAAGGCCGGTTCTGCACCGACATGTCCCGCGCATGGGTCGCCGCCGCCGCATTCAGCTGCGCGTTCAGCGTGACCGGGCGCAGGCCCCGCGCCGACCGCAGCGCATTGACGGAATCCAGCAATCGAAACTCGATCGTCCCCGTCCCCTGCGCTGCCGTGTTATAGACCTGCGGCAACGGTCTGCCATCCGGCCCCAGTCGCGGCCCCGCCCCCACGGTCGCCCCGCAAGCCGCCAAAAGGGCCGATGCCCCGCCCAACATCAGGATCACACGTCTGTTCATTCGTCCCGTTCGCCCCCGTCGCGCCAAGGCGCCTGCTCTTTGTTCTGCTCTGTATCGAAACCGTCCCGCCAATTCAAACGCAACCCACCAGTTGATCACAGAGTCGCGCGCCTTCGCTTATTGACGTGTCTTTGATTTGCTGAACGGCCGAAAAATCGCTATCTGCCAGACAAAAGGTGCCGTTGCGGCGTGAAAACCTGAAGGGGCAAGCAGAAGATGACCAATGACAAGAAACTCAACCTGAACCGGCGCAACTTCGTGGTCGGAACGGCTGCGGCCTTGGGTGCTGCGGCCGCGATGCCCGCTTTCGGCATGGAAGGCTCCACCGAAATGCTTCCCGGCGCGTCCAGCTCCGTCCGCAACAATGCCTCCAGCTTCCGGATGCTGGATTGGCAGGGTTATTTCGACAACACCCGCAACGGCGCGATCTTGGTCGATCTCACCTCGCGCGCCCTGCATTTCTGGTCCGACGACCAGTCGGTATACAAGCTGTATCCCACGTCCGTCCCGCTGTCCGAAGACCTCACCCGTCGTGGCCGCACCGAAGTGGTCCAAAAGGTCGTCGCGCCGTCCTGGCGTCCGACACCGGCGATGAAGGAAAGAAACCCCGAATGGCCGGATGTCGTCGAAGGCGGCTCGCCCGACAACCCGCTCGGCACCCACGCGCTCTATCTGTCCTGGACCTATTACCGCATCCACGGCACCCATGACACGCGCAAGATCGGCCGCCGCTCCTCGAATGGCTGCGTCGGGCTCTACAACGAGCATATCCAAGAATTGTTCGCCCTTACAAAAGTAGGCACTCAGGTGTTGCTAATTTGACGAAATGCGCCCCAACGGCGCGTTTTGCCCCAGCAGCAAGTTGCAATCCTCAAGAGTTGCTGCTTAACAGAAGCCACGAGGTATATCTTGGGTGCATGCCGTCGCCTCTGCAACATTCGGCGTCATGCGATAACTGGAGGTTAATATGAAGAAACTTGCGCTCGCTGCCGCTCTGACGGTTGCCGCCTCGACCGCTTTCGCTGGTGGCATGGCAGAACCGGTCATGGAACCGGAAGTTGTTGAAGCGAACACGTCGTCCTCGGCTGGCGGCATCATTGTTCCGCTGCTGCTCCTGCTGGTCATCGCGGCTGCTGCCTCGAACTGATCTCTGGATCACGAAACAGGAAAGGGTCGGTGGTTCAATCCACCGACCCTTTTCGTTTGTCCTGAACGGGTCTTGCCACCGCCGGAAGGCCGGGCAGGGCGTCAGCGCACCCAGCCCATCAGATTTTCCTCGATCACCGCCACCAGCGCATCGATATGCGCGTCATCATCATTCAGGCAGGGGATATAGGTGAACTCTTCCCCGCCCGCATGTTCGAACGCTTCGCGAATCTCGCCGTTGATCTCTTCCAGCGTTTCGATGCAATCAGCCGAAAACGCAGGCGCAATCACCGCGATCTTCTTCTTCCCCTGCTTGGCCAGCTCGGCCACATGCTCCACCGTATAAGGGCGCAGCCATTCCTCGGGCCCGAACACAGACTGGAACGTCGTGTCGATCGACCCCTTCTCCCAACCCAGCCGCTCCCGCACAAGGCGCGATGTCTTGGCGCATTGGCAATGGTAGGGGTCGCCCTCCATCAGATACCGCTTCGGCATCCCGTGATAAGACGCCACCAGAACATCCGGTTTGTGGTCCAGCGCCGCATAGGCCTTTTCCACCGATTGCGCCAAAGCCTCGATATAGGCGGGATGCTCAAAATACTCCGGCACCGTCCGCACCGAAGGCTGGCGCTTTTCCTTCATCAGCGCGCGAAAGAACTGGTCATTCGCCGTGGCCGATGTGGCGCCCGCGTAATGCGGGTAAAGCGGGAAGAACAGAATCTTCTCGCACCCCGCCTCCACCATCGCGCGCACCTTGGATTCGGTCGATGGATTGCCATAGCGCATGCAGAAATCCACCATGATCCCGTCGCCATGCTTGGCTGCCATGCTTGCGGCGATCTTGCGCGTCTGATCCTTGGTGATCGTCAGCAGCGGGCTCTCGTTCCGCTCATGGTTCCAGATCAGCTTGTAATTCGCACCGGATGAAAACGGCCGCTTTGACAGGATCACCAATTGCAGCAGCGGCTGCCAGATCCATGCCGAATAATCGACCACCCGCTTGTCCGACAGGAACTCGTTCAGATAGCGCCGCATCGACCAATAATCGTAATTGTCAGGCGTCCCCAGATTGGCCACCAGAACCCCGATCTTGGCCCGCCGCACTTGCGGATGGTCAGCAGGCGCATGGGCAAGGCGGCCCTGTCCCGGGGCGATCATGGCTTGGCTCGCTTCCCCATGGGCAATACCCGTGTTCAGAGCCTTCGCATCCAGCATCGCGGTTTTCCTTGAATTTCTGTTCCCAGCGCCGGGACATATAGGCTTATACGCCCCGGTCAACCGTTCGGTTCAGTATCCGGCAGCGGCATCTCGCGCGTGGCCAGCGCATCGGCCAAACTCTGCACCGCCGAACCGGGGCGCAGCGGCTTTTGCTGGCTTTCATGCGGCGCCCATCCTGTCAGCCCGATGATCTCAAAGGTTGCGGCCAATCGCCCATCCGGCAGGCTGTGATGGGCCGCATACAACTCTGCCGCGCGGGCAAACACCGCCCGTCCTGTCGGACGGCGCAACCGCGCCGCCAGCGCGTTGCCCTCGCCCATCGCCCGCAAATCCCGCATCAACTGCCCGAAATCCGCGTAACTCACCGTTTTCGTGAAACTGTCCGCCACAGGCAGCGCAAATCCCGCCCTTTGCAACAACGCCCCCAGATCGCGGATCTCGCCCATCGGCAGCACGCGCGGCGACAATCCCCCCGTCACCTCGGCCTCGGCCTGCGCCAGACAGGCCCGCAACTCCGCCAGCGTCTGCCCGCCGAACAGAAACCCAAGGAACAGCCCATCCGGCCGCAGCGCCCGGCGGCATTGCACCAACTGCCCCACCGGATCATTCGCCCAATGCAAAGCCAGCGCATGAATCACCAGATCGTGACCCCCCGCCTGCAGGTCCAGCACCTCTTCATCCGGCACCCGCTTTGCGCCTGCCATGGCCCAGACATCCGCAAAAGGCGTGATCAGAGCCACATCCGTAAACGCCTTGTTAACCTCGGCGAGTCTCTCCTGCACCTCAAGCGCCACCTCGTCATGCAGGAATAGCGCTGCCCGCTCGGCGCGGGCGCGGTTTCTGTGCAGGGCGGGGCGGTCGGTCAAAAGCGGCTGCGTCTGCATGGCGCGGAACATGAGCAAGCGGGGATGGGAATGCAAGCACTGCTCCGGCTGATCTACCCGTCGCAATGCCTGTCCTGCGGCGATCAGGTCGACACCGATTTTGCCCTCTGCCCCGCCTGCTGGCGCGACACGCCCTTCATCACCGGGCTGGTCTGCGATGGCTGCGGCACCCCCCTCCCCGGCGAAGACACCAACCCCGTCCATTGTGACGACTGCCTCACCCTTGCCCGCCCGTGGGATCAGGGCCGGGCCGCCCTTCTTTACCGTGACAACGGTCGCAAGCTGGTGCTTTCCCTGAAACACGGCGACCGGGGCGACCTTGCCACCCCCGCCGCGCGCTGGATGCACCGCGCCGCCGCGCCTATCTTGCGCCCCGGCATGATCGTGGCCCCCGTGCCGCTGCACTGGCTGCGGCTCCTGCGCCGCCGCTACAACCAATCCGCCCTCATCTCCGCCGCCTTCGCGCGCCTTGCGTCACTTGACCACATCCCTGATCTGCTGATCCGCGCCCGCCGCACCCCCATACAGGATGGCCGCGACCGCGACGGTCGCTTCCGCAATGTCGCCAGTGCGATTCGCGCCCACCCCCGCCACAAGGCCCAGCTTCAGGGGCGCGATGTTCTTCTGATTGATGATGTAATGACCAGCGGTGCCACTCTTGCCGCCTGCTCTGAGGCCTGCCTTGCCGCAGGCGCAACGCGGGTATCCGTCTGCGTGCTGGCCCGCGTTGCGAAGGATGCTTAAATCCCTATAGTTCGGCCCAACGCCGCCAAGGATGCATCCCGTGAAACCTGTCGAAATCTACACCACCCCCACCTGCCCCTATTGCCACGCCGCCAAACGCCTGCTCACCAAGAAAGGCGTCGCCTTCACCGAAATCGACGTCAGCCGCGACCCGGCCCTGCGCAGCAAGATGACCGCCCGCGCCGGTGGCAGCCATACCGTGCCGCAGATCTTCATCGGTGGCACCCATGTCGGCGGCTGCGATGATATCCACGCGCTCGACCATGCCGGCAAACTCGATCCGATGCTGGCCTGATGCGCGCAGGTCTGGTCCAGCTCACCGTCTCTGACGATCCGGCGGAAAATTTGCCGGAAACCGTGGCGCTGGTCCGGGCCGCCGCGGCGGGTGGTGCGGGCTTCGTCCTCACGCCGGAATGCACCAACGCACTGTCCTCCAACCGCACCCGCCAACGCGCGCTGTTCCACCCTGAGGAAACCGACCCCACCCTCGCCGCCCTGCGGGATGAGGCCGCGCGGGCGGGCATCTGGCTGCTGATCGGCTCGCTCGGCCT
>PNND01000051.1 GCA_013824045.1 Rhodobacter sp.
GCCCCTGATGAATCGATCATCGGCACATCGGTCAGGTCGACCACAAATTCGCGCGGGCGGTCGGCGATGCGTTCCAGCACCGATCCCAGCCGCGCCGCCGCGCCAAAGAACCATGGCCCCCGTAGGCGGATGACCACGCGGTCGCTGGTCTCGGTCGAGATGGTCGCATCGTCCGGCCCCGCGACCTCGGCCGCGTCCGACATGCGGGCGATGAAGACAAGGCCACCCAGAGCGAAGCCCACGACGATGCCTTCGGTCAGGTCGCGGAACACCACAAGCAGGAAGGTGACGAGGAGCACCATCGCATCGGTGCGGGAAGAGCGGAGGAGGTGCCAGAATTCCTCTTTCTCGGCCATGTTCCAGGCGACAATGGCCAGAACACCCGCCAGCGCTGCCAGCGGGATATAGGCGGCAAGGGGCGCGGCTACGAGCATGAAGGCCAGCACGAACAGCGCGTGCAGCATGCCCGAGACCGGCCCGCGTGATCCGGCGCGGACATTGGTGGCGGTGCGCGCGATGGTGCCGGTCACGCAGAACCCGCCGACGAGTGCCGATCCGATATTGGCGGCGCCTTGCGCCACCAGTTCGGCATTGCTGCGGTGGCGCGCGCCGCTCATGCCATCGGCGACGACGGCAGAGAGCAGGGATTCGATCGCGCCTAGCAGGGTGAAGCTGATGGCCCACGGCAAGGCTGCGAGGATGGCGTCGAGCGACAGAACGGGCAAGGACGGGGCCGGGGGAGCGCGGGGCAATTCTCCGAACTTGGTTCCGATCGTCTCGATGGGCAGGCCAAGGGCGGCGACGATCAACGAGGCGACGACGACGGCAAGCAGCATGCCCGGTGCGGCAGGACGCCAGAGCTTGATGCACTGAATGATTGCGATGACGCCTGCGGCGACGGCCAGCGCAGCCGGTGTGATGGTCGACCGGGCGGCCCAGAGCGCCTCGACCTTGGCGATGATCTCGCCGGGTTCTGGCGCGCTGAGGGAAAGGCCGAACAAATCCCGGATCTGGCTGGCAAAGATAATGACGGCGATTCCGGCGGTGAAGCCCACTGTGACGGGATAGGGGATGAAGCGGATATAGGTGCCCAGCCGCAGCCCCCCAGCGGCCATGAGCAGGAAGCCGGACAGAAAGGTGGCGAGGATCAGCCCGTCAATGCCGATGGCCATGACGCAGGCGGCAACCAGCACGATGAAGGCCCCGGCGGGACCGCCGATCTGATAGCGCGACCCGCCGAGGGCGGAGACGAGGAAGCCGCCCACGATGGTGGTATAGAGCCCGCGCTCCGGCCCCACGCCGCTGGCGATGGCGATGGCCATGGACAGCGGCAGGGCCACGATGGCCACGGTCAGCCCGGCCAGTGCATCGGCGCGCAGGTCGCGCAGGCTGTAGCCTTCGCGCAGCACCGTCAGGATCTTGGGCAGGAATTCGGGCTCGGTGGCGGGGTGGGTTGTGCGGTTCATGGTCCGGGTGCTAGCCAAGGGGCCTTGCATGCAGCAAACGCCCCTTGCCCCCTGCCTGTCAATCACGGGAAGAGCCCAGCCATGACCAATCGACCCGATCCTGTCGCCCAAGCCGATGATGCGGCACGCGCGCTGGCGCGTGAGCTGATTGCTGCCGCGCGGTTTGCAGCGCTGGCGGTGACCGACCCGGCGGATGGATTTCCGGGGATCAGCCGCATCGCCTTTGGCCCCGCGGCGGAGGGCGGGTTCGTGACGCTGATTTCCGCCTTGGCCCCTCATTACGAGGCGCTGCGCCGCAACCCGGATTGCGCGCTGATGGTGGGAGAGGTCGGGGACAAGGGTGATCCGCTGACCCATCCGCGCCTGATGATCAAGGCCAAAGCCGCTTTCGTGGCCGTGGATGCGCCGGATCGACCCGTCTTGCGCGACGCATGGCTGGACCGGCATCCAAAGGCAAAGCTGTATGTCGATTTCGCGGATTTCAGTTTCGTGCGGTTCACGCCAAAATCCGCCCTGCTGAATGGCGGTTTTGCGCGGGCCTTTCGACTTGGGCCCGAAGATCTGTGATCCCCGGGCCCCTGACCGTGCGGCTCAGGTCGGGTTGTCGGTTCTGATGGTGATCATGACCCGCCCACGGACGGCGCTGGGCCATCTGACATGGACCTGATTGCGGGCTGTTCCCTGTTCGACCAGCACATGGGGCTGTGCGAATTGGGTAACATTGCTGCCCGATTGGATGGGGCCCTCGGGGACCAGACCCGACACTGCACGGGCCCGGCCACCAAAGGGCATGAACGGGCCCGGTGAGACCACCCATGTATCGGCTGGGGTGGTCTGGACATGTTCCATGATCAGCGGGCTGACCGTGAACTGGCTGACGGCATGGAAGGCGTTGGCATCGAAGGTGACGTTGCGCATGCGCCCGAAATCGAGCGTGGCGAAGCTGTCATCGACCATTTCCACACGCTCGACGCTGCCATTCACCACGCGGAAGGCGTTGTCCGTCACCACCAGCCCGTTGATGAAATGCCCCGGCCCGCGCGGTGTGACAACAATCCAGCGGAACGCCGCGCTGACATCGATCGCCATGAAGATATTGCCCGAAATCGTGAGGCCGCCGAAGGAGAGTTCATTGTTGAAGCCCGGCTCGGAGTCATGTTCGTTGGACCATTCGACAAAGCAGTTGTCGACGTAGTTCCCGGTCATCACGCTGCGGGCATGGGTCGAGGTGAAGACGATCCCGGCACGGCGCAGACCCGCCGCTTCATCATCGCCCTGGAAGAAGTGGTTGGCCACGACCAGATGGCCCGATCCGCCGAGAATGGCGAAATGGGCAAAACGCACGACCCGGTTCTCGCGCAGCTTGGCGTCATTGGCGTTCACGTTCATGGCAATGGTCGTGCGGTTTTGCGCCGGGATGTCCAACTCGTTGGATTGGAATTGGCACAGATCGACCATCAGGCCTTGGCAGCCTGTGCCGATAGAAGTGATGCCCCGGTCACGCGGACGGTTGAAGACGCAATTGTCCACGCGCAGGGCCAGGCCGACCTTGGACAGCATCAACCCGCTGCAAATGCCGCCGCAATCAAACTCGATCTCGCGCAGTTCGAGACGGCTGAGGTTCTCAAAGCTGCTGAGATCAATGAGGTAGCGGTAGCGCTGAAAGGTGAAGGTGCGCGTGCCCGCCGCCGCGAAGAGCGGCATGGACAGGGTCAGCGTGCCGGCGGCAACGTTGACCGAGCGCACATAGACCTCGCGCCCGACACCAGTGCCGGACACCCGCGCGCCAACGGGGATGTTGGCGATGTTGGCCACGCCGGTCAGTGTTTCGGGCTGCGAGGTGGCGTAGGTTGCTACCGAGGTGACGGTCGCGGTCGTCCATGCCGCGCCTGCGGCCGCTTCGATCTGGCCGTTGCGGATCACCCGGCGCTGGTGAAAGCTGGCAAGCCCCGCCAGCGCACCGACATCGACAGGCGCTGTCAGGGTGATACGGCGACCGGACAGGTCCAGTTCGACATGATCGGTAAAGAAGAACAGTGCCTGAAGCGCCTTGCGGAACCCGGCTTCCTCGCCGCCGAAGGCAGCCGCGTAGGTGTTGAGGTTGAAGTTGCGGGTGCAGGCGAGGCGGATGTTGGGGGCCATGGTGACCGTGCCTTCGAAACGGACGTCGCTTTCGAAGGTCACGTTGCCCGCAAGGCGGTAGGTGCCTGCCGAGACCAGCACGGACCTTTGTCCGGCGGCGGCATCGGCGGCCTCGAATGCGGCGGTGTCGTCAGTGACACCGTCGCCGCGCGCGCCATAATCGCGCACATCGACCCATGTCATCATGTTGCGGTGAAAGACGTCCGTCGCGTCTTCGATCCGGATGTCGTCAATGCGGACGATGCCGCCTGTGGCCCCGGTCAGGTCGATCCCGATATGGCCAAAGGCCGGGGCGGTGCCCCAGACCATATCCACCCCGTTACGATTGCCCGACCCGATGATGGCGGTCACCGTGACGACCTGCCCGTATTGGGCGATGGCGACGGTGGGGCCAATCTGGGTGGCGGCGGCGACGTTCGATCCATTGGCGCCGGCGGCAAAGGCGGCGATGCGCACGGCCGGGAATGCGCCGGAGAGGCATTTCACCCGTGCTGTCACGCGCAGATAGAGGCCCGGTTGAAACGGAATCTGCTGGAAGGACCGCAGTTTGAGCGTGGCAGTGGTCTTTTGCACCTCAAGACAGCCGCCGAAATCCTGATCGGCCGGAACGAAGGCGGCATTCGGCTGATTGGCCCATGACCCCTGACCGGGCCGACCATCTTCACGCGACCAGAGGTTCAGCCCGGCCTCGAAAGCCGGGGGCATCAGGACCAGCCCGTCTGTTACTGCCTTGTTCATGTGTTCCCTCACCGGTTAATGACCGGCAAACGGGTAGCAAGGCAGGGTTAACCGGATGTCATGCCAGCGCGCGGCGAGAGGCCGGCAGGTCAGGCACCGACGCCGGGTTCGGGCAGAAGCTGAACTCCGTTGATCTGCCAGCCGGCATCTGTCTGGATCATCTGGTAATCCAGCACATGGGTGCGCCCGGCTTGATCGGTGATCATCACCTTCTGCCACAGCCGCCCGGCGATTTCACGCTGTTCCAGCATCTGGATCGCACCGGGGCGGTGCACCATCGGATAGCCGTTCTTGACCATCATCCCGAAGTTTTCGGGTGACATGAAGATCGACTTGATCGATGGCGAGGCGAAGGTGAAGGCGGTGGCGTAATCATCGGCCTTGAAGGCCTCGATCTGGTTCAGGATCGTTTGCTGAACCGGGTCTTCCTGCGCCGTGACCGGCAGAGCAAGGCAGAGGGCAGTCAAAAGTCCAAAGGCAATGCGGCGCATCGCGGCCTCCCTGAGATACGTCCCC
>PNND01000205.1 GCA_013824045.1 Rhodobacter sp.
CGCGGATGGGATCGTCGAAGCCGATGGCGAGGTGATCTACATCGTCAAGGACATGAAGGTTGCGCTGAGCGAGGCGTGAGGGCTTAGGCCCCGCGCATCTGCACCAGATCAATCTCGGTCGGAACGGACGCGCCTGACAGGGCAAGGACATGGTCGATCGTCGCCAGTAAATCGGCAATCGGGATCGGCACCTGCGAACCGAAACGACCCTCAGCGATGTCCGACTCCACCTCTTCGGTGGCAACATTGCCGGGATGGATCAGGCTGATCCCGATGCCCATCGGTCGTAGTGTCTGCGCCATTGCCTGTGCGGCCCCCCGCAACCCGAACTTTGACCCTGTGTTGGCCACCTCGGGCGAGGCTGCTCCGTCCCGCGCTGACAGCGCGCCGATGATCACAACCCGCGGCTTCGCGGCCTTGGCGAGTGCCGGCACCAAAGACTGCACCAGCAGGATGGGCGCCAAAAGGTTGACCGCGATCACCTGCCGCGCCTCCTGTCTCGGCGAGGCCAGAAACCCGTAGGCCTCCGTAAAGGCACCGCTCTCCCACGTCCCCCCCATGAACAACAGCGCATCGAGCGGCCGATCCCCGACCGCCGCCACTACCGCATCCAGCCCGGCATCCGTGGCCACATCCGCCCGGACCGAGCGTCCCGCCACCGATGCACCGCGCGCCACAGAAATCAAATCTACCACGCGTGGCTCAAGATGCCGCGCCACCGCCGCCCCGATCCCCCGGCTCGCCCCAACCACCACCGCCCGTTCCATGCTCCCCTCATTCACATGCATGATGTATGTAAAAGATGAAAGTATTGACATACACCATGCATGTCAATATCGCGAAGAAATGCCGACCCGCCCCTCATCCCCCCGCCGCAGCCGCGACGCGATGATCGCCGACACGACCGCCAAACTCGTGGCCGCCGCCCGCGGCGCCTTTGCGAGCCGTGGTTTCGCCGACACCGCCCTGGCCGACCTCTGCGCCGAGGTGGGATTGACCCGCGGCGCGGTCTACCACCATTTCGGCGGCAAAGAGGGGCTGCTGGAAGCGGTGCTCTCGCAGATCAACGCCGAAATCGCCCGCCGCCTAGATCACGACATGCAGGCCGCATCTGATCCCTGGACGGCCTTCCGCAACTGTTGCCTGTCCTATCTCGACCTCGCCCTCGACCCGGAAATCCAGCGGATCGTGATGCGAGACGCACCTGCCGTGCTTGGGCAGCGGTTCCGCGATCTTGACGAAGCCTCCTCACTCGGCCCCATGACACAGTCGATCCGTGACCTTCTTGAGCGCGACCTGATCCGCCCGTCCGACCCCGAAGCGCTGGCCCGCTTAGTCAACGGCTCTGTGCTCGATGCGGCAATGTGGGTCGCCTCTGCTAACGATCCCAAAGAGCGCCTGCCCAAGGCACAGCAGGCGCTGGCAACTCTCCTTGACGGCATCGCACGTCGTTGAAGGCCCCCTCACCCCTCACGATCCCCCACAAACCCCTCCATCCCCACAAACTCCGGCAACCACCCCTCCCGCCGCACCTTCCAGAGCTCATAGGTCGGCTCAAACACCCCACCCTCATCCAGCGCACCCGGACCAACCCGCGCCCCCTCCCCGCTGCGCCCGAACAGATGCAACCCGAAGGCGGGGCAAAAGCACCCGCCCGTCAGACCAGTTCGGCATCCGTCGCTGGTGTCGCGCAGCTGCTCCCGGCACACCCCACAAGCTACCCCGCAGCCAGCGCCCATGCCCCCGTCAGAGACCCTTGCCCGCCCTTCCGCGCAACCGCTTGCGCAGACGGCGCACCGCTTCCAGCACGCTCTGCATGCCCGGCATCGCACGCCACCCCTTTACTTCCGCTACGTCAGATCTGCTCGGGCGTTGGGTGACCAGGGCCGGCTCACAGACATATCCGGCAAAGCCCGGAAAATCCTTCCGGAGCCAGGAATAGGCCCCGTCCACATCCATCGGGCCACCATCCGGAGACCCCGGCTCACGCGCAAGCATGGCCTTCAGATAGGCGGCTGCCGTCTGGATGATCTCGCCGCGCAGACCGATGAAATGTGAACACAGCAGGCTTTCGTTGGGATCCAACCGCTTCATCCCGAACCGGGCTGCGTCCTGCGACGATCCCTGACCATATCCACCGTGCAGAAAATGCCAGTCGGTTTCCGTCAAAAGGCGCAGGTCGTCGCGCGAACTGGTATGGATCACGCGCGTCCAATCCATGTCATCTTCAACGATCAGGATGCGCGTCAGACCCAGATCGACCGCACGTTCAATGATCTTCAGATGGCTCAGGAAACAACCGCGCGCACCGATTGATTGGAAATCGCCCCGATCCGCAGGCCGAACCGCCGGAAACAGCTCCACCAGCGGGTCCTCAAAGGACAATCCGACCAAGGCCAGTTGATCCGCGATCTCCTTCCTTCGGTCCTGCCTCTCGGCAAGATTGATCACGAATATCCGCTCGAACAGAGCCCGCAACATCCCCGCATCCAAGGCCACAGACCCAGCTTTCATGAACATGCCCCAGCGCTTCCGCACAGATCGTATTTAGGGAAACCGCGCTCCGTCAATCATCCCGTAACAGACCAGCCCTACTCCCGATCCCCCGCAAACCCTTCCATTCCCGGGAACTCCGGCAACCACGTCTCCCGCCGCACCGTCCATAGCTCATAAGTCGGAACAAACCGATCCACCTCATCCAGCGCCCCCAGATGCACCTCCACCTCACCGGGGCTGCAGGAAAACACCGATGATCCGCAAACCGGGCAGAAACACCGCCCCTGATACGCCCTCACCTCCCCCGCCACCTCCACCCGCCCCTCCGGATAGATGGCGCTGGCATGAAACACCGCCCCATGATGCTTGCGGCAGTCCAGGCAATGGCACAACCCCACCCGCAGCGGCGCCCCCACCGCCACCAGCCGCACCGCCCCGCACAGACAGCCCCCCGTCACCCGCTCCATCACGCCCCTCCCGCCGCCGCCCGCAGATGGACCACCGCCCCCTCAACCCCGCCGACATCGGACAGGGCCAACAGCAGACGGAACCGCCCGCTTCCCCCCATCCGCGGCGCAGGCGGCAGCGCCGCGCCCTCCGCCTGACCTGTCAGCCCCAGCCACAGACCCGGCCCGTCCTTCGCCCGAACCGCCACCGCAAACTGCACCTGCGTGCCCAGCGTCGCATAGCCCTTGCGCAGACCGATGCGCAGCCCCGGCACCGCCTCCCCCAAACGCTCGACCAGCGCATTGAACAGGGCCGCCCCCTCCGTGCCAAGAACCGCCTCCAACGTGTTTCCCGCCACCGCCGGACGCCCTGCCCGTACCACCACCTGCGCCGTCACATGGCCCATCCCCTGTGACTTGAGCCAAGCCACCGCGGCCGAAGGCGTCGCGAAAGGCCCCGCCACCTCCAGCGCCACCAGCCAATCCTCCAGCCCACGCCCCGTCTTCGCCGCCAGTCCCCGCAGCACCGCCGCGTCCATCGCCTCCGGATCAAGCGCCATGATCCACCCCCGCCAAATGCCCCACCAGCTTTCGCGCCAGCAACGACCGCCACCCGAACCCCATCACGATCCGCGGCACCAGGTTCCTCACCCCCGCAAAGCCCGCATGGCGCAGGGTGATCCGCGTGCCACCCGGAACCTCCTCAAGATCAAAGCTCACCACCGTGTCCAGCGGCCCGCCCCGCCAAGTGAACGCCACCCGCTCCGGCGCGCGCAACTCCAGCACCTCGCAGCGCACCACACCATCGAACCCGGGCGCGGGCTTCGTCTGGAAGGTAAAGCGATGCCCCATCTTCGGTGCGAAATCATTGGGCATCAGCCATGAACCCAACTGCCGACTGTCGGTCAGCGCCCCCCAGACCATCTCGCGCGGGAAGGCCACTTCGCGCACCACGACGATATCCCGCATCCCCATCCCCTACTGCCGCTGCCGCAGCAGCCCCTATTGCCTCTGCTGCGCCAGATGCGCCTCCAGCGCATCCAGCCGCTCGCCCCAGAACGCCTCGTATTTCGCGATCCAGTCCGCCACCCCACGCAACTCCGCCGCGCGCACGGCGTAAAATGTCCTTCGGCCCTCTGGTCGCTCGTCCACCAGCCCCGCCAGCCGCAGCACCGCCATGTGCTGCGATACCGACGGCTGCGCGATCCCCAGCAATCCGGCCAGTTCCCCCACCGTCCGCTCCCCCGCCAGCATGTGATCCAGCATCCGCCGCCGATTGGCATCGGCAATGGCACGGAACGGGTCCTGATCGGGTGAGACTCGGCTCATGGGGCACCTCCTCCAATTATAATAGGCAATTACCTATGATAATCAACCCTCCACCCCATCCCCCTTGCCCCCAACCCCCCTCTCCCTTAGAGACAACCCAAGGATCATGAACGGAGGCCGCATGCGTCGCGTCGTCATCACCGGGATCGGGATCGTCTCCCCCATCGGCAACACCGCAGCCGAGGTTGAGGCAAGCCTGCGCGCAGGCAAGTCGGGCATCGTCTTCGCCCCCGAATATGCCGAACGCGGCTTCCGCAGCCAGATTCACGGCCAGCCCAACATCGTGCTCGAAGACCATATCGACAAGCGCGACCTGCGCTTCATGGGCGACGGCGCGGCCTACAACTTCATCGCCATGGATCAAGCGATCAAGGATTCCGGGCTGGAACCGTCCGACATCTCCAACGAACGCACCGGCATCATCGTGGGCTCCGGCGGCCCCTCGACGAAAAGCTTCTTCAAGGCCCATAACATCGTCCGTGAAACCGGCTCGCCCAAGCGGATCGGCCCCTTCGGCGTGACCAAGGGCATGTCGTCGACCACCTCGGCCTGCCTTGCCAC
>PNND01000491.1 GCA_013824045.1 Rhodobacter sp.
TTTCGTTGACCAGCATGAAATGCGTGTTGATCCAGGTGCAGCCATAACGCAGCCGTGCCGCCGTCGCCATCGCGCGGCCCACGTCTTTCGTCCAGACCGATGAAGCAAGGCCGTAATCGCTGTCATTGGCCCAGCCCACGGCGGTATCCACATCGGCAAAGGGCGTGATGGAAACCACTGGCCCGAACACCTCGCGCCGGACGATCTCATCCTCTTGCCGCGCACCGGCGATGACGGTGGGGCGATAGTAGTATCCCTGATCCATCACCTCGCCGCCTGTTGTCACCTCCACATGGTTCAACTCACGCGCGCGGTTGACGAAACTCGCCACGCGGTCCCGCTGGCGAAGCGAGATCAGGGGCCCGATCTCATTCGTGCTGTCATCGTCATTGGCCAGCGCGATGGAGGACACGGCCGAGGTAAGGTCGGCGATCAGACGGTCATAGACCTTTTTCCCCGCATAGATGCGGCAGGCAGCGGTGCAATCCTGCCCGGCATTGTAATAGCCAAAGGCGCGCAGCCCTTCGACCACCTCGCCTACATCGGCATCGTCAAACACGATCACCGGGGCCTTGCCCCCCAGTTCCAGATGCGTGCGCTTCACCGTCTTGGCGGCGGCATCCAGCATCTTCTTCCCCGTCGCCACATCGCCCGTCAGCGAGATCATGTCTACCAGCGGATGGTTGATCAGATAGCTCCCCACCGTTTGTCCGCGCCCGGCCACGATATTGACCACCCCTTCGGGCAGTTCCTCGGCCAATATCCGCGCCATTTTCAGCGCGGTCAGCGGTGTCTGTTCCGATGGTTTGAACACCACCGTATTGCCGCCCCCCACCGCAGGCCCCAGCTTCCACGCCATCATCATCAGCGGATAGTTCCACGGCGCGATGGACGCGATCACCCCCACCGGATCGCGGCGGATCATGCTGGTATGCCCCGCCAGATATTCCCCCGCCACCGCGCCATGCTGGCAGCGCACCGCGCCCGCGAAGAACCGATAGCAATCGACAATCGCCGGAATCTCATCATTCCGCGCGGCATTGATCGGCTTGCCGCAGTTCAGGGCCTCCAGCGCGGCAAAGCTGTCGGCCTCTGCCTCGATCCTGTCCGCGATCCGCAGCAGCGCCGCAGAACGCTCGCCGGGTGTCGTGCGGGACCATGTCTCAAACGCCTTGCGGGCGGCCGCCACAGCACGGTCCACCTGCGCGGTAGAGGCTTCGGGCACCTCAAGGATCAGGCCCCCGGTGCGCGGGTTCAGGATCTGCTCCCGCGCTTCCTGCCCGGGCTCGAAGGCCGATCCGATCAGAAGCTGCGTGTCGATGGTCATTTGGACGCTGTCCATGGGAACCTCCCTGTTTATTTGCCCGCGCCGGCGGTCTCGGATCCGCCACGGGTCAGGTAAAAGGCGATAAGGATAGGAACGACGGTGGCAACGAAGACCACGATGGCGACCACGTTGGTCACCGGGCGTTGCCGGGGGCGGACCAGTTCCTGAAGCATCCAGATAGGCAAAGTGCTTTGCTGGCCCGCAGTGAAGGTGGTCACGATCACCTCGTCGAAAGATAGCGCGAAGGCAAGCATCCCGCCTGCGAGCAATGCAGTGCTAAGGTTGGGCAGCAGCACATAGCGGAAGGTCTGGAAACTGTTGGCGCCAAGGTCGGCGGAGGCCTCAAGGATGCCCCCTGACAGGCGGCGGAAGCGGGCCACCGCGTTGTTGTAGACGATCACGATGCAGAACGTCGCGTGGCCAAGGATGATGGTCCAAGTCGAAAACGGAATATCCATGATCGAAAAGGCCGACCGCAGCGACATCCCGGTGATCACACCCGGCAGGGCAATGGGCAGGATGATCAGCAGGCTGATCTGTTCGCGCCCAAAGAACGACGCCCGCGCCATGGCGGCAGAGACGAGCGTGCCGAGGATCATGGCAAGGACCGTCGCGATGGTCGCGACCCAAAGGGACAGATAGAGGGGCGGCCAGATATCCTCACGCTCCCACGCCACGCCGAACCATTGCGTCGTCAGACCGGGGGGCGGGAATTGGTAGGATTTGTCCTCGGTCGTGAAGGCATAGAGGAAGATCAACAGGATCGGCAGGTGCAGGAACAGAAGGCCCCCGACGGCGGCGATCTTCAATCCCCATGAGGCGCGGTCAGAGTGCATCGAAGGCCCCCTTCCGTTTCGCGATGGTCAGGTAGATCAGCATGATGACGATGGGGACCACCGCAAAGGCGGCAGCGAGCGGGATGTTCCCGGCGGTGCCTTGCAGCTGATAGACCGCCAGCCCGATGAACCGGGCAGAGGTGCCGACGATCTGCGGGATGATGTAATCGCCCATCGTCAGCGAGAAGGTGAAGATCGAACCTGCGATGACGCCGGGCATGGCCAAAGGCAGGATCACCGTGCGAAAGGTCTGTGCCTTTGAGGCGCCGAGGTCGGCCGATGCCTCAAGCATCGAGGTGGGCACCCGCTCCAGCGCAGCCTGCATCGGCAGGATCATATAGGGCAGCCAGACATAGACAAAGACGATGAAGGTTCCCAAGGGGCTGGTGGAGAGGGAATTCCCGCCGATGCCGGGGATGGCGAGGATGGCGTTCAGAACCATCGACAGACCTACACCGTCAGCGGCCCAGGTGATGATGCCTTCCTTGGCGAGGATCAGTTTCCACGCATAGACCTTCACCAGATAGGACGACCACAAGGGCAGCATCACGCCCAGATAGAACACCGCTTTCCACTTCCCCCGCGCGAAACGTGCCGCGAAATAGGCGATGGGAAAGGCGATAATCGCGCAGCCGATCGTGACAGCGGCCGACATCAGCAGCGTACGCAGGATGATATCCATGTTCTGCGCGCGGAACAGTTCCGCATAGGTTTTCAGGGTGAATTCTTCCTTCACCACCCCCGAAAACTCATCAATCGAATAGAAGCTTTGCAGCAGCAACGCGAACAGCGATCCGAGATAGACCACGCCCAACCACAGCAAGGGAGGTGTCAGCAGCACCGCCAGCAGCAACCGGGGATGCCGCCAGAACAGCGCCGTAAGCCTGTCGGCGATGCCCCGTTCGGGCAGGATGGCGGGGGCGTCGCTCATACCTGATCCATCACATGCAGGGCAGCGGGATCAAAAGACAGACCCACTGTCGTGCCGGGTTCGGGCAGGGGCTGTCCCGCAGGCAGAAGGGCGGCCACTTCCGTGCCATGCAGCATCACCGAAATGCGGCTTCCCGCGCCCAGATATCGGATCGACGTGACTGTTCCCGCCAGCGCTACACCGTCAGCGGGGGTCAGACGCAGCGCCTCGGGCCGCAGGGACGACCACTTTTGAGGCCCCCCGAAGGCGCGTGTCACCTCGGGCGACAGCACATTGGAAGACCCTACGAAATCCGCGACAAATCGGGTGCTGGGGCGGGCGTATACTTCGGCGGGCGTGCCGATCTGGGCGATCTTGCCTTCGTTGAACACGGCAAGGCTGTCGGCCATAGAGAGCGCTTCGCCCTGATCATGGGTCACGAAGACAAAGGTGATGCCAAGCCGCGTTTGCAGGGCCTTGAGTTCATCCTGCATCGCCTCACGCAGCTTCAGGTCCAGCGCGCCGAGCGGTTCATCCAGCAGCAAGACCTTGGGTTCGTTCACCAGCGCGCGGGCCAGCGCCACACGCTGCCGTTGCCCACCGGAAAGCTGCGCGGGTTTGCGGTCGCCGTAGCCTTCGAGCTTCACGAGCGAGAGCATCTCTTCGGCGCGGCGCTCGCGGGTGCGGCGGTCAATGCCTTTGACCATCAGGCCATAACCGACATTGTCGCGCACGTTCATATGGGGAAACAGGGCGTAATCCTGAAAGACGGTGTTCACGTTGCGGCGGTTGGGGGGGATGTCGCTGACATCCTGCCCAAAGATGCGGATCGTCCCGCCCGTGGGCTTTTCGAACCCTGAAATCAGCCGCAGGCAGGTGGTTTTGCCCGAGCCGGATGGGCCAAGCATGGCAAAGAACGACCCTTCCGCGATGGTCAGATCGACGCCATCCACGGCCCGAACCGGGGCGGAGGGTGGGCCGAAATGGCGCGAAACGTTCTGGAATTCGACGGCAGCGGTCATTCAGGGCACCGGATAGGGACAAGAAGTTGGTGGGTGCGCGCAAAGGCGCGCACCCCATCTGTTGCGATGGAAACCGATCAGCGGCCGCCGATCACGCCGATATAGTCAGACACCCAGCGGTAATAGGGCACGCAGGTATCTTCGCCCTGCGAGCAGTCGGCGACCGGGGTTGTCCAGAAGCGGATCTTGTCGAAATCATCCATGCCGTTGGTCGTGCAGCCCTCAGCCGTCTGCATCCCGCGCCCGTCGGTGCAGGCGGCAGGAACCGAGGGGTTCGCCCCGAACCAGACCGACAGGTCGGATTGCAGGTTCGACGAAAGCTGATGTTCGAACCACATATAGGCGCAGTTCGGGTGCTCGCTATCCACATGCAACATGGTGGTGTCGGCCCAACCCGTTGCACCCTCCTGCGGGATGGTCGATGCCACGGGTGCACCGCCCGCCTTCAGCAGGTTCACTTGGAACGGCCATGAGCCAGAGGCGACGACACCTTCATTCTTGAAATCGTCGATCTGGATGAAGGCATCGTGCCAATAGCGGCTGGTGATCTCGCGCTGGCCACGCAGCAGGTCCAGCGCCGCCTTATACTGATCTTCGTTCAGCTCATAGGGCGAGGTGATGCCCAGTTCCGGCTTGTGGAACATCAGGTATTGCGCGGCATCGGCGAC
>PNND01000473.1 GCA_013824045.1 Rhodobacter sp.
TCTCGCGCTATCCGATCTTCGATTCCGGCGCGGGCGAGACGCAATCGACCGAAGCCCCGCCCTATTCCACCGCCGGCCTCGATCCCGATGCGCTGCATGCGCTGGTGCAGGTCGGCCCCCATCGCGTGGTGGCCGTGGCCAACACCCACCTCACCTCCGATCCCTACGGCCCCGAACTCCTCCGCGACGGCGCAACCCCGGAAGAGGTTCTCGCTAACGAGGCCGACACCCGCCTGCCCGAGGCAGAGGCGCTCATCACCGGCCTCGCCCCCGTCATCGCGGCAGGTATTCCGGTGATCGTGACGGGCGACTTCAACAGCCCCTCGCATCTGGATGAAACGGGCGACGGCGCGATCCCATGGCCCGTTTCCAAAGCGATGGAAGCGGCAGGCTTCACCGATGCCTTCCGCGCCGCCAATCCCGACCTGGTGGCGCAGCCCGGCCTGACCTGGACTCCGGGCCGCCCCTACCCTTACCTGCCGGAAGGCGAGACTTTGGACCGGATCGATTTCATCTGGATCGCCAACGCAACCGCCACCGCCGCTTTGGTGATGGGCGAGGCGGGCAATCCTCAGAACGGCCTCTCCGTCACCCCTTGGCCCTCGGACCACCGCGCCGTGCTGGCCGACCTCACCCTCACCCCCGCCCCCGCGCCCGCCCGCATCGCCGTCGAACCCCGCCCCCTTCGGCTGGGCGACAGCTTCACCTTGCGCGCCCTGCTGCCCGCCTCCGGCCTCTGGTCCGGCTATGTCGTCCCCCGGGGCGCAGGCGCCGACGCGGCGATCATCGGCATCGCCGATGTCGACAGCGCCGACAGGCCCACCGTCCGCCTCTCCACCCTCGGCCTTGCCCCCGGAGACTACGATGCGCTGCTCCTTGATGCCGAAGGCACGGAAATCGCCCGCACCGCCTTCACCCTGCAACCCGAAGGCGCAACCGCGACACTGGAGGTGATCGCCCCCGTCACCCCCGGCAGCGATGTCGCGCTTCGCTTCACTGGCGCGCCGGGGTTCAAGCTCGACTGGATCGGCATCTACCGAAAGGGCGATCCCTCGGTCTACAACTACCTCGGCTTCGCATATACAGGCTCGCGCCTTTCCGGCGACCTCACCTTCCCGGCGGAAGAGCTTTACGAGGAACTCGCCCCCGGCGATTACGAGGCGCGGCTGATGTTCGATGACCATTACCGCGTCATGGCCATCGCCCCCTTCACAGTGGCCACGCCCTGACCCGTCCGAAGATGGGTATTTGGGCCAAGATGAAACCCCGCCCCTTCATCTTGGCGAAAATACCCTGGGGGTGAGCCGCCGCAGGCGGCGAGGGGGCAAGGCCCCCTGCCTACCACCCACAGCCCGGATCAGGCCGCCCCGCTGCCATCGCGCCAGCGGTTCACCATCGGATAACGCCGATCCAGCCAGAACGCCTTTTGCGTCAGCCGCACGCCGGGGGCGGCCTGAAAACGCTTCCATTCCGAGGTATAGAGCAGACTTTCCACGCGTTTCACCGTCGCCAGATCAAAGCCCTGCGCCACGATCTGCGCGACCGACATGTCCTTTTCCACCAAACCCTCAAGAATGGCATCAAGGATGTCATAGGGCGGCAGGCTGTCATCATCGCGCTGGTCCGGGCGCAATTCGGCGCTGGGCGGCTTGTCGATGATCCGCTGCGGGATGACCTCGCCGCGCGGCCCGCGCATCCACGGGCGGTGGTTCTCATTCCGCCAGCGGCAGGTATCAAAGACCCGCGTCTTCCACAGATCCTTGATCGGGTTATAGCCGCCGTTCATGTCGCCATAGATCGTGCAATAGCCCACCGCCACCTCGGACTTGTTCCCCGTGGTCAAAAGCATCGCCCCGAACTTGTTCGACAGCGCCATCAACAGCAGCCCCCGCAACCGCGACTGGATGTTCTCTTCCGTGATCCCCGGCGTGGTCCCCGCAAACAACGGCCCCAGCGCCGCCCCCACCGCCGCCTGCGGCCCGGTGATCGGGATCGTGTCCAACCGCGCGCCCAGCCGCCTTGCGCAGTCGCCCGCATCCTCCAGCGAATGGGCCGAGGTGAATTCCGACGGCAGCATCACGCAATGCACGTTTTCCGGCCCCAGCGCATCGGCGGCAATCGTGGCCACCAGCGCCGAATCGATCCCGCCCGATAGGCCAAGGACCACCTTGGAAAAGCCCGACTTCGCCAGATAGTCATGCAACCCTACCGTCATGGCGCGGTAATCGGCCTCGGCCACCGGGGGGATCGGCGCGATGGCGCCCTTTTCGGCCCGCCAGCCATCGCCCGTTCGGGTGAAATCCACATGCGTCACGCAATCGTCGAATTGCGGGAACTGCACCGCAAGATGCCCGCCGGGGTTCAGCACCATGGAACAGCCGTCAAACACCTGATCATCCTGCCCGCCGGTCATGTTGAGATACACCAGCGGCAGCCCCGTCTCGACCACGCGCGACACCATCAGGTTCAGCCGCAAATCCGGTTTGCCCCGATGGTAGGGCGATCCGTTGGGCACCAGCAGGATCTCCGCCCCCGTCTCGGCCAGCGTCTCGGCCACGTCCGGATGCCAGCTATCCTCGCAGATCGGCGTGCCGATGCGCACCCCGTTCACCACATAAGGCCCATGCACATCCGCCGGGGCGAACAGCCGCTTTTCATCAAACACCCCGTCATTGGGAAGATGATGCTTCAACACGGTTGCCGTCACCTTGCCGCCCTGCAGCACGTAATAGGCGTTGTAAAGCCGCCCCTCGCGCAGCGCAGGCCCCCCGATGCCCAAAGCCGGGCCATCGGCGCAATCGCGCGCCAGCCCCTCGATCGCGGCCACGGCATCGGCCACGAAAGCGGGCTTCAGGATCAGATCCTGAGTCTGATAGCCGGTGATAAACATCTCCGTCAGCGCGGCCATGTCGGCACGGGCGGCCTTGGCCTCCTCCCACACCGCGCGGGCGCGGGCGGCATTGGCCGCAATCGCCCCCAGCGTGGGGTTCAACTGCGCCAGCGTCAGACGAAAGGTATCGCTCATGCGCGGAAAATCCCTGTTCTTGCCCTCTGGTTCTAGCAGAACCCGGGCCAAGGGAAAGGTGCGCGGCTTGCGGCAGGCCAGAGCGGCGGCTAGGCTGCACCACGCAAGAGCAGCGATGGTCAGACAGGCGGCAAGGATGCGGAACGGACGGGCAGTTTGGGCACTCACCCTGGCGGCGGCACTGGCCCTGCCCGCTGGCGCCTATGCGCAGGACGAAGGCGAGGTCATCACCAAGCAATATGATGACGGATCGGTCTATGAAGGCACCTTCCGCAACGGCCTCCAGCACGGCATAGGCACCTATCGCCTGCCCAACGGGTTCGAATATTCCGGCGAATGGCAGGATGGCCAGATCACCGGCACCGGGCGCGCCACCTATCCCAACGGATCGGTCTATGAAGGCGCCTTCGTCGCGGGCAAGCCTGAAGGCAAGGGCAAGATCACCTATCCCGATGGCGGCAGCTATGAGGGCGACTGGGTCGCAGGCACGATCACCGGCGCGGGCGTCGCCCGCTATGCCAATGGCGCGGTCTATACCGGCCTCTTCAAGGACGGCAAACACGAAGGCGCGGGCGTGATGGAAGGCCCCGGCGGCTATCGGTTTGAGGGCAATTGGGTCGCGGGCGAAAAGGATGGCGCGGGCAAGGTCACCTATCCCGATGGCGCGATCTATGACGGGATGCTCAAGGCAGGCCAGCGCAGCGGGCGCGGCACCCTGATCCTGCCCGATGGCATGACCTATGTCGGCGATTGGGTGGATGGCCAGATCAACGGACAAGGCAAGCTGACGCAGGCCAATGGCGATATCTATGAAGGCGCCTTCAAGGACGGGCTGAAGAACGGCACCGGCACGCTCACCTATGCCAGTGGCGATGTCTATCAGGGCAATTTCACCGCCGACCGCCGCAGCGGGCAGGGCGTGTTCCGCAGCACCGACGGCTTCATCCTCGAAGGCACATGGGCCGAGGGCAGCCTGTCGGGCCAAGGCAAGCTGACCTATCCCGACGGCGCAATCTATCAGGGCGCTCTGGCCAAGGATCGCCCGCAGGGCAAGGGCAAGATCACCTATGCTGACGGCTCCACTTACGAAGGCGACTGGGCGGCCGGCGTGATCACCGGCATGGGCACCGCCACCTATCCCGACGGGTCGGTCTATCAGGGCCGCTTTGTCGATGCCAAACCCGAAGGCCCGGGCAAGATGACCAAGCCCGATGGCTATATCTATGACGGCCAATGGAAAGCCGGCCTGCGCGAAGGCAAAGGCATCGCCACCTTTGCCGATGGGTCCATCTATGAAGGGGATTTCAAGGCCGGCCTGCGCCATGGCAGGGGCAAGCTGACCATGCCGGATGGCTTCGTCTATGAAGGCGCGTGGCTCGAAGGCGAAATCCACGGTCAGGGCCGCGCCACCTATCCCGGCGGCGATGTCTATGAGGGCATGTTTGAAAAGGGCAAACGGCAGGGACAGGGCAAACTCACCTATGCCAGCGGTCAGGTGGCCGAGGGCAACTGGCTTAACGGCATTCTTGTCGCACCGCCAGAAACCCCCTCCGAAGTTCCCACCGAAACCGCACCCGACGCAGCGACAGGCACAGAGGCCCCCCCGGCCCCAGCCGAAAACTGACCCCAGCCTCATCTTATCTGAAAAAGTATCCTAAGGGGGGTGAGGCGCGCCCGGACGATCTTCCCGTGGAAGATCGTCAGCGCCGAACGCCCGATGCCCTGCATCGGGCCGGG
>PNND01000474.1 GCA_013824045.1 Rhodobacter sp.
GGAATCCGCGCTCCAACTTCCCATTTCCGGGCCTGACCGGGCGGCACACAGGGCACCGATTTCTTGGCCAAACCGGGCGGGCACCCTTTTGGCCCGGCCATGGCTGGCACGGACGGAACCGCGACCGCCGTCGCGACAAGCAGGGAAAGGGAGAGGTTCAGGAGGATTCTTTGCATTTTGATCATGGCCACCTTTTGAACCCTGCCATCCGGCAGGACAAGCCCGCCCCCGGAAAACGGGCGGAAAGCCACCCGGCCCGCTGTCAGATCGGCCCCAGAATCTCTGAAAGCGCTGCCCGCGTCTGGGCCGTGTGGCCCGGCAGGGAGGAGACGAGCCCCGGCAAAGCGGATACGGACTCTGCCTTGCGGGCCGCATTCTCGATGTCCTTCAGCGCAGCATGCAGGCCGGCCGCCCCGACAGAGGCCGCCGATCCTGCGGTGCGATGCGCCGTCGCTGCCACCATGGCATAATCCTGCACCGCCAGCAGCTTGCGCAGCGTGTCGCTGGTGTCCTCGACCTCGGCAAGAACGCGCACCAGAAACCCGCGCAAGGTGTCATCACCCAACGCTTCCCGAATTTCTTCGATCACGGTTGCATTCAGCACCATCACGCCCTCCTGAATGGAGGGAGCTTAGCCTGCCGACCCGAGGGTCACACCCGTCCAATGGTCTGGTTATGTGACGAAAAGGTTGGCAAGCCACGAGTCTGGGTTGGTCTGTGCGGAAATCCGCCAATCGCCGGGCGCTGTTCCGCTGGTTCAGGCCGCGCGTTCCAGCGCCTTGTGTACCACAGTGAGGATCTCGCCCAACGGGCGGCGGGTGAGTGTGGTGGGCATGGCCAGCACGATTCGGGCGCGCAGATCCTCATCCAGCCGGTCGTGGATCGCCCCAAGAAGCGGTGCCTCGGCGGCAAGCACCAGCCGCTGCGCCCGTCCGCGCGCCGCCTCGCGCGCCAGACGGCCCACGACCTGCACCGCAAAGGCCGACGTGGCAAGGCGCTCACGATCCGTCACCTCATGCGCGGCGCGGGCATCGTCTGGCCGGGGGATCGCAGGCGCATCCATCCGGTCGATCAGGCGCAGGTCGGGCTGTTTCACACAGCCTGCATTTTCCAGAATCATCGCGCCTTCCGAACAGGCGGCGACGATCCATGTTCCGCGGTGAAGTCCTGCCATTGCGATACCCTCCCGTCTTGTTGTTTTGCAGGTCAGAGGTGGCCACGCCCCGGCCCTGCGGAAGTGCGGCAACCTGCCGCACCTGCGCCGAAAGGCGGCAAAACCGGCGCAGACCGGCCCAGTTCACGCAGAGTTCAACAAGGACCGCCCGTGAAAGGCACAGGATGCAGGCAAGGCGCGATTTTGCTTGCCAGACGTTTTCCTGCGCCGTCTTATTTGTTTCACGATTGTATAGGAGCGCATCCTTGGCCGCACCCGCCGCGCAGCACCGATCTGATCCCGCGCCCGAGGCGATCCGGGTAGAAGGGCTGCACAAATCCTTTGGCCCGCATCATGTGCTGAAAGGCGTCGATCTGACGGCGCATGAGGGCGACGTGATCGCGGTGATCGGCGGGTCGGGGTCGGGCAAATCCACCATGCTGCGCTGCATCAACTTTCTGGAAACGCCCAGCGAAGGCAAGATCGTCATCGCGGGCGAAGAAGTGCGCCAACGCCCCGAGGGGGGTGCTGCCGACCGCCGCCAGATCGAACGCATCCGCCGCAGCCTTGGGATGGTGTTCCAGAGCTTCAATCTGTGGACGCACAAGACGGTGCTCGACAACCTGATCGAGGTGCCGGTGCATGTGCTGGGTGTGCCCAAGGCCGAGGCCGTGGATCGCGCCATGGCCTTGCTGGCCCGCGTCGGGCTCGCGGAAAAGGCCGGGGCCTATCCCGCCTTTCTCTCGGGCGGCCAGCAGCAGCGCGCGGCGATTGCCCGCGCCCTCTGCATGGAACCCAAGGCCATGCTGTTTGACGAACCGACCTCGGCCCTTGATCCCGAACTGGTGGGCGAGGTGCTGGCCGTGATCCGGGCGCTGGCCGCCGAGGGGCGAACGATGATCCTTGTCACGCATGAGATGAAATTCGCCCGCGAAGTGGCGAGCCATGTCGTGTTCCTTGCCAACGGGCTGGTCGAAGAACAAGGCCCGCCCGAGCAGCTTTTCGGCGCGCCGCAATCGCCGCGCCTGCAACAATTCCTCCGGTCCGTCGGGTAGACTGCGGGCTGAGAGGGGGAAAAAAGACACCAACCGGGAGACCAACAATGAAAAAGACAATGACCGCCGCCCTTGCCCTGACGATCGGCCTGATGGCCGGTGTGGCCCAGGCGCAGACCGCCGTGAAAGTGGGCATCGCCGCCGAAGCCTATCCGCCCTTTGCCAGCCAGGACGCCAGCGGCGCCTGGGTTGGCTGGGAAGTGGAGATGATCGGCGCGATCTGCGCCGCGGCCGAACTGACCTGCGAGATCGTTCCTGTGGCATGGGATGGCATCATCCCCGCGCTGACGGCGGGCCAGATCGATGCGATCATGGCGTCGATGTCGATCACCGAAGAGCGGATGAAGACGATCGACTTTTCCGACAAGTATTACAACACGCCCACCGTGGTGGTCGGTGCCAAGGGCATGGAGATGGACGCCACGCCCGAAGGCCTGACGGGCAAGATCATCGGCGTGCAGGTGTCGACCGTGCATCAGGCCTATGTCGAGAAGTACTTCGCCCCCGTCGCGGCTGAGGTCAAAACCTATCAGACGCAGGATGAGGCCAATCAGGATCTGGTCGCCGGGCGCGTGGATGCGATTCAGGCCGACAGCATCGCGCTGGACGCCTTCCTTGCCACCCCGGAAGGGCAGGCCTGCTGCGAGGTGAAGGGCACCGTGGCCGATGATCCGGCGGTGCTGGGTCTGGGCGTGGGTGTGGGTCTGCGCCAGGGCGAGGAAGACCTGAAGGCCGCCTTCAACAAGGGCATCGCTGCTGTTCTGGCCGATGGCACCTATGACAAGATCAACGCAGGCTACTTCGCCTCTTCGATCTACGGCAACTGACGGCTGACGGCAGGGAGAGGGGGCCGTGGGCCCGCTGGATCTTCTGGCCCTCTCGCCCCCCGGATGGGGGGCCACTCTGCTGGCCGGGCTGTGGAATTCGCTTCTGATCGCGGTCGGGGCGTTTTCCATGGGTCTGGTTCTGGGCGGGCTTGGCGCATGGGGGAAAATTCATGGCGGCCCGATCACGCGCGACCTGCTGGCGATGTACACGACCGTGGTCCGCGCAGTGCCGGAACTGATCCTGATCCTGATCCTTTATTTCGGCGTCACCGATCTGGTGAACCAGATCCTTGTCGCCTTCGGGCATGAACGCATCCAAATTTCCGGCGTGCTGGCCGGGATTGCCGTGCTGGGCGTGGTGCAGGGCGCCTATGCGACCGAGGTGCTGCGCGGCGCTTTGCTGGCCGTGCCGCCGGGGCAGGTGGAGGCGGCAAAGGCCATGGGGATGCCGCCCCTGTTGATGGCGCAGCGGGTGATCTTTCCGGCGATGTTGGGGCTTGCCATGCCGGGGCTGGCCAACCTCTGGCTGATCGCCACCAAGGATACCGCGCTGCTGGCGGTGGTAGGCTTTGGCGAATTGACCTTTGCCACGCGGCAGGCAGCCAGTTCGACCAAGGCCTTCTTCACCTTCTTCCTCGCAGCAGGGGTGATCTATCTGATCATCACCCTGCTGTCGGGCTGGGCCTTTGCCCGGATCGAGGCTTGGGCGCGGCGCGGTGAGCCGCGCAATGCGGGGGGCTGAGATGCGGGATTGGCTGCAACCCCATCGGATTTTCCTCGGCCTCCTTGGGCTGGTGATCGTGCTGTGGTGCGCCACGCAGATGCGCTGGGACTGGCTGCCGAAATATGCGCCCCTGATGGCCGAAGGCATCTGGCGCACGATCTGGCTTCTGGTGCTGTCGGTGTTTTTCGGGATGCTCTTGGCCATCCCGCTGGGTTTGGCGCAGGCTGCGGGGCCGTGGTATCTGGCCACCCCGGCGCGGGTGTTCTGCACGGTGATCCGGGGCACGCCGCTGCTGTTGCAGATATGGCTTTTGTATTACGGGCTGGGGTCGCTGTTTCCGCAATATCCTTGGATACGGGAAAGCGATCTGTGGCCCATCCTGCGGCAGGCATGGCCCTATGCGCTTTTGGCGCTGACGCTGTCCTATGCGGGCTATGAGGGCGAGGTGATGCGCGGGGCGTTCAAATCCGTGCCGCGCGGGCAGTTGGAGGCGGCGCGGGCGATGGGGATGCCGCGCCACAAGATCCTGTCGCGCATCTGGCTGCCGCAGGCCTTTCGCGCCGTGCTGCCAACGCTGGGGGGCGAGACGGTGCTGCAGATGAAGGCCACGCCCTTGGTCGCCACGATCACGGTGGTGGAGATTTACGCCGTGGCCAGCCGGGTGCGGCAGGATACGTTCATCATCTATGAACCGCTTTTGCTGCTGGCGCTGGTCTATCTGTGCCTTGCCGGGGCGATCGTGTTCCTGTTCCGCCAGATCGAAGCGCGCGGCCCGCAGGTGCGCCGCCCCGGCTGAAACCGGGGCGGCCTTTGGTCAGCCCAGATGATAGGTGTCCGGGATGCCATAGACGGGCGTATCGATCCCTTCCATGCGTGCTTTCAGTTGCAGCGACAGGAACTGTGAATAATGCCGCGACTGGTGCAGGTTGCCGCCGTGGAACCACAACGCATCCTGTTTCGTGGGTTTCCACATGTTGCGCTGTTCGCCGACCCAC
>PNND01000483.1 GCA_013824045.1 Rhodobacter sp.
GCCGCCCTGCATTTCGGCCATGCTGAGTTTGCCGTCACGGGCGCGCAGGCCAAGCTCGGAGATTTTCTTTTCGATCTGGGCGAAACCCATCTGGTCAGCGTCGCGCACCACGGGCACGACGAGGCCCGTGGGCGTGCCCACGGCCACGCCCATATGGACATAGTTCTTGTAGACGATATCGGTGCCGTCGATCTCGGAGTTGACCTCGGGCACTTCTTTCAGGGCATGGGTGCAGGCCTTCACGAAGAAGGACATGAAGCCCAGCTTGACGCCGTGCTTCTTCTCGAACGCGTCTTTGTATTCGTTGCGCAGTTCCATGATGCCGGACATGTCGACCTCGTTATAGGTCGTGAGCATCGCGGCGGTGTTCTGCGCGTCTTTCAGGCGGCGGGCGATGGTCTGGCGCAGGCGGGTCATCTTGACCCGCTCTTCGCGGGCGGCATCGTCGGCGGGGACGGGCGCGCGGGGGATCGCGGCGGGCGCAGGGGCTGCGGCCACGACAGGGGCCGGGGCGGCGACGGCGCGGGCGACGTCTTCCTTCATCACGCGGCCATCGCGACCGGTTGCCTGCACCTGATCACGGGTCAGGCCAGCCTCGGCCATGGCCTTTTTCGCGGCGGGGGCGTCTTCGACATCCTTGGTCGCTGCAGGGGCCGGGGCCGGGGTGGGCGCGGGGGCCGCGGCGGGTTCCGCGGCTTTGGGCGCGGGGGCGGCGGCGCCTTCTGCCACGATGGCAAGGCGGGCATTGGCGGCCACGGTCGTGCCTTCGGGGGCGAGGATTTCGGTCAACACGCCGGACACCGGGGCGGGCACTTCGACCGACACCTTGTCGGTTTCCAGTTCGCAGAGCATCTCGTCCTGCTTTACGAAATCGCCCGGCTTCTTGAACCAGGTCGAAACGGTTGCCTCGGACACGCTTTCGCCAAGGGCGGGCACCATAACATCGGTCATCTTCGGTTCCTCCGCGCCGCTTCTGGGCGCCTTTTGCAACTGGGTGGCCCGCGCCGGGGTGGCGCGGGCGGGATTGGATCAGGCGGTGGTGCCGAGCGCTTCGTTCACCAGTGCCTCTTGTTCGGCCTTATGCCGCGAGGCGAGGCCGGTGGCAGGCGAGGCCGAGGCGGCGCGGCCGGCATAGGTGGCGCGCTTGTGCTTTGCCCCGATGCGGGTGAGCACCCATTCGAGATTGGGTTCGACAAAGCTCCACGCGCCCTGGTTCTTGGGTTCTTCCTGACACCAGATCATTTCGGCATTCTTGAAGCGTTCCAGTTCCTTGACCATGGACATGGCCGGGAAGGGGTAGAACTGTTCAAGGCGCAGAAGATAGGTGTCGTCCTGACCGCGCTTGTCGCGTTCGGCGAGCAGGTCGAAATAGACTTTGCCCGAGCAGACGACGACGCGCTTGATCTTGGCATCGGCCTTCAGTTTCAGGTCGGAATGGCCCTTTTGCGCATCATCCCACAGCACGCGGTGGAAGGTGGAGCCGGTGGTGAAATCATCGGCATCCGAGATGCACATCGGATGACGCAGCAGGGATTTCGGCGTCATCAGGATGAGCGGCTTGCGGAAGGTGCGGTGGATCTGGCGGCGCAGGATGTGGAAGTAGTTGGCCGGGGTCGAGCAGTTCGCCACGATCCAGTTGTCATTGGCCGACATCTGCAGGAAGCGTTCCAGACGGGCGGAGGAATGTTCCGGACCCTGGCCTTCGTAGCCATGCGGGAGCAGGCAGACGAGGCCGGACATGCGCAGCCATTTCGCTTCGCCCGAATTCACGAACTGGTCGAACATAATTTGCGCGCCATTGGCGAAATCGCCGAACTGCGCTTCCCACATCACCAGCGCGTTGGGTTCGGCCAGCGAATAGCCGTACTCGAACCCGAGGACCGCGTATTCCGACAGCATGGAATCGATCACCTCATACCGCGCTTGGCCTGCGCGGATGTGGTTGAGCGGGTAGTGGCGTTCCTCGGTCGACTGGTCGATGAAGGCTGAGTGGCGCTGCGAGAAGGTGCCGCGTGTACAATCCTGCCCGGACAGGCGGACGGGGAAGCCTTCGGTGGCGAGGGAGCCGAAGGCCAGTGCCTCGGCCGTGGCCCAATCGAAGCCCTGACCGGACTCGAACATCTTGGCCTTAGCCTCCAACTGGCGGGCGACGGTCTTGTGGATGTCAAACCCTTCGGGGATGCGGGTGAGCGCGGCGCCCACCTCTTTCATCGTTTCGGGTTTGATGGCTGTTTGCCCGGCCTGATATTCCTCTTTCTCGCGGTCGAGACCCGACCAGCGGCCATCAAGCCAGTCGGCCTTGTTCGGCTTGAAGTTCTTGCCGATCTCGAACTCTTCGTTCAGGCGGGCCTGGAAGGCGGCCTTCATATCCTCGATCTCGCCCTCGGGGATGAGGCCGTCCTTGACGAGGCGTTCGGTGTAAAGCTGCAGGGTCGTCTTTTGCCGCTTGATGCGGGTGTACATCGCCGGGTTGGTGAACATCGGCTCGTCACCTTCGTTGTGACCGAAGCGGCGGTAGCAGAAGATATCCAGCACCACGTCCTTGTGGAACTTCTGGCGGAATTCGGTGGCCACGCGGGCGGCGTGGACCACGGCTTCGGGATCATCGCCGTTGACGTGGAAGATCGGGGCTTCGACCATCAGGGCGATGTCGGTGGGATAGGGCGAGGAGCGCGAGAAGTGGGGCGCGGTGGTGAAGCCGATCTGGTTGTTCACCACGATATGAATGGTGCCGCCGGTGCGGTGGCCGCGCAGGCCCGATAGGCCGAAGCATTCGGCCACGACGCCCTGACCGGCAAAGGCCGCATCGCCATGAAGCAGGATGGGCAGCACGGAGTGGCGGTCGGTCTGATCGCCAAGCTGGTCCTGCTTGGCGCGGACCTTGCCGAGGACGACCGGGTTGACCGCCTCAAGGTGGCTGGGGTTGGCGGTCAGCGACAGGTGGACGGTGTTGCCATCGAAGGTACGGTCTGACGACGCGCCGAGGTGGTATTTCACATCGCCCGAGCCGCCCACATCTTCGGGCTTGTAGGAGCCGCCCTGGAATTCGTGGAAGATCGCACGGTATGGTTTGGCCATCACATTGGCCAGCACCGACAGGCGGCCCCGGTGGGGCATGCCGATGACGATCTCTTTCACACCCATCGCGCCGCCGCGCTTGATGATCTGTTCCATCGCGGGGATCAGCGCTTCGCCGCCATCAAGGCCGAAACGCTTGGTGCCCATGTATTTGACATGGAGGAATTTCTCGAACCCCTCGGCCTCGACCAGCTTGTTGAGGATGGCGCGGCGGCCTTCACGGGTGAAGGCGATTTCCTTGCCATAGCCTTCGATCCGTTCCTTGAGCCAGCTTGCCTGTTCCGGATCGGAGATGTGCATGTATTGCAGTGCGAAGGTGCCGCAATAGGTGCGGCGCACGATCTCGATGATCTGGCGCATGGAGGCCATTTCCAGACCCAGCACCTTATCGATGAAGATCGGGCGGTCCATGTCGGCGTCGGCAAAGCCGTAGGAGGCGGGGTCAAGCTCCGGGTGGGGGGTGACCTCACGCATCCCCAGCGGATCGAGATCGGCCACGAGATGTCCGCGGATCCGGTAGGCGCGGATGATCATCAGGGCGCGGATGGAATCCAGCACGGCACGCTGAAGCTGCGCGTCGGTGAGCGAGACGCCTTTTTCCGCGGCCTTTTCGACGATCTTTTGGCCTGCGGCCTTTGCCTCACGCGCAGGGGGGGCCGGCCACTCGCCGGTGAGGGCGGCGGTCAGGTCATCGGTGGGTTGCGGCGGCCAGTCGGCGCGCGCCCATGACGGACCGGCGGCCTGACGTTTGGCATCCATTTCGCTGTCGCCCAGCGCGCGGAAAAACTCGGCCCATTGCGCATCGACGGCGTTCGGATCGGCGGCATAGCGGGCCTGAAGCTGGTCGATGTAATCGGCGTTATGGCCTTGCAGGAAGCTGGAGGCGTGGAACTGGTCGTTGGGCGTGTGCTCGGTCATGGTCTGTGTCCTCCCCGGGGTGGGATTGGCGGCAAAGCGTCCTTGGCCGCCGATTTGGAAACGGTCATTCGGTAACCCCGAACAGCGCGCCTTGCAGCGCGCGGTTCGGTTGTGCGTGGTTCAGCGACGCAAGGGCCGTGAGGGCAAGAAGGCCAAAGAGGGCCAGGAAAGACGCGACGACCGTTTTCGTGCGGGTATCCATTCTTGCCTCTTCCATGGCCTGCTCCTTACTTGCCAATTGCCTTCAGCACGGCCTCGCCCAGATGGGCGGGGCTTTCTGCGACGACGATGCCTGCGGACTTCATCGCTTCGATCTTGGACTCGGCGTCGCCCTTGCCCCCTGCAACGATCGCGCCAGCATGGCCCATACGACGACCGGGCGGTGCGGTGCGGCCTGCGATGAAGCCTGCGGTAGGCTTCCAACGGCCGCGCTTTTTCTCATCGGCGAGGAATTGGGCGGCCTCTTCTTCGGCGGAACCGCCGATTTCGCCGATCATGATGATCGAGTGCGTATCGGGGTCGGCGAGGAACATTTCGAGGATGTCGATGTGTTCGCTGCCCTTGATCGGGTCGCCGCCGATGCCCACCGCCGAGGTCTGACCGAGGCCCACATCGGTGGTCTGCTTGACGGCTTCATATGTCAGCGTGCCGGAGCGCGAGACGACGCCGACCGAGCCTTTGGAGAAGATGCTGCCCGGCATGATGCCGATCTTGCATTCGCCGGGCGTCATCACGCCGGGGCAGTTGGGGCCGATCAG
>PNND01000447.1 GCA_013824045.1 Rhodobacter sp.
TGATGGCGGGCCATTCAGCAAAGCGCGGACGGAATTCCGGCACGCCTTCCTGCCAGGATTCAACCAGCGCCGGAATGAACTTGAAGGTTTCGGCAAGGGCCGGGTCGGCATAGGCCGACTGACGGGCCGGGACGCCGCCCATTTCAAGATACTTGCCAGCATTGGCCTTCGAGGTCACCCACTGGATGAAGAGCCAGCCAGCAGCCTGTTCGGCCTCATCCGCCTGCGACGCGACGGCGAGGGAGAAGCCGCCCAGCGCGGGCTTGCGGCCTGCGGGGCCGGTCGGTTCCGGGGCGATTTCGACGCAATCGGCCACGGTCGAGGTTTCGGGCGAAACCACGGTGGAATAGAAGGCCGACCATTCGGTGATCATCGCCACATCGCCCTGGGCGAAGGCGTTGACGGTTTCGGCATGGTCATAGGCGACGATGCCTTCGGGCATGAACTTCATCAGATCCTGACGGAATTGCAGACCGGCCTGCGATTCGGGCGAGAGCAGGTTGGAGCGGAATTCCGCGTTCAAGAACGACCCGCCGAAGGGCCACAGGAAGCGGGCGAAGCTGTCCGCCGACTGGGTTTCGTTGCGCTTGGACTGCAGGGCGTAGGCGTATTTGCCATCCTTGGTCAGCGCGGGGCCGTAGACATCCATCACCTCTTGCCAGGTGGCCGGGGGCTTATCGAAACCGGCAGCTTCCAGCATACAGCGGTTGTAGAACAGCAGGCCCGAGTAGTTGTCGAACGGCAGGCCGTAGTTCACGCCGTTCCACGAACCGAAAGCATCGAGGACGAGCGGGAAGAAATCAGCCATGTCCAGTTCGGGATCGGCCAGAGCGGGATTGCTGATGAAGGTTTCCGACGGGACGACCCAGCCGTTTTCGGCGAAGTTGCCCATCCAGACGAGGTCGATCAGCGCGATGTCGAGATCGCCGCCGGCGACGAAATCGCGGACCTGTTCGCCCAGCGCGTTTTCGTAAGGAACGGTGGTGTAGTTCACCTTGATCCCAGTCGCGGCCTCAAACTCGGGCAGCATCTGGATCGCGGCGTTGTAACCCGGACGGTCGAGGAAGAGCACCTCGAGTTCCGTGCCGGCATAGGGTTTGGCGGCTTCTTCCAGCGTCCAGGCCTGTGCCTGACCACCGATGGCAAATGCGGACGCGGCCAGCGCGAGCGCACTTACGTGCATCTTGAGTTTCATGTTTTCCTCCCTGCGGTTCAGCGTGTTTGAACGGTTGACTTCCATTTGTAACGCCTTGCATATAAATGTATCGCAAGCGCCCCCTGTCAACGGGAAAATGCGCAGATCGCGGAAGGGGAGGGTCGGCGGATGGCCGAGGTGAAGCTGGTCGGGGTGAACAAGTTCTATGGCGGCCAACAGGCGCTGTACGATGTGAGCCTTGATATTGCCGATGGGGAATTCGCGGTGTTCGTGGGGCCATCGGGCTGCGGGAAGAGCACACTGTTGCGGTCGATTGCCGGGCTGGAATCGATCTCTGGCGGGGTGATTTCCATCGGCGGGCGGGATGTATCGGGCCTTGCGCCATCGGAACGGGACGTGGCGATGGTGTTCCAGTCTTATGCGCTGTATCCGCATATGACAGTGCGCGAGAACATGGATTTCGGCATGAAGATCAACGGGTTCACCCAAGCTGACCGCGACCGCCGCATCGCCGAGGCCGCGCGGGTGTTGCAGTTGGAGCCTTATATGGACCGCAAGCCTGCGCATCTGTCAGGCGGGCAGCGGCAGCGTGTGGCGATCGGGCGGGCGATTGTGAAGCAGCCCAAGGTGTTTCTGTTCGACGAGCCGCTTTCCAATCTGGATGCCAAGCTGCGGGTTCAGATGCGGGTGGAGTTGGAGGCGCTGCATTCCGAGCTGAAGGCCACGATGATCTATGTGACGCATGATCAGGTGGAGGCCATGACGATGGCCGACAAGATCGTGGTGCTGCAGGCGGGGCGGATTGAACAGGTGGGCAGCCCGATGGAGCTGTATCACCGCCCGCGCACGGAGTTTGTGGCCGGGTTCATCGGCGCGCCGAGCATGAATTTCCTCGATATCCGTTCCGTGGGTGGTCGCATCACCTGCGGGGAGGCGGTGATCGGGACAGCCGCACCCGTGCCGGGCGCAGTGCGGCTGGGAATACGGCCCGAGCATACGGGGCTGACAGCCCCCGGCGCGGGTGAGATGGACGGCACCGTGGTGCTGCGCGAAACGCTGGGCGGGGATGCCTATCTCTATGTGCGGACAGCAGCCGGGCAGGTGGTGGTGCGTGCCGATGGGGATACGGCGCTGAACCATGGCGATACGGTCGGGTTGTCGATGCCTGCGAATCGGCTGCATCTGTTTGGTGCGGATGGGGTGACCCTGTCTTCGGGGGGTGTGGCGGTATGAGCATGACGGAACTGATCGCGGGGGCGGTGGCCCGGTCGGCCACGGTCGCCGAGGTTGTGGTGGGGCGCGGGGTGCTGGCCGAGACGGGGGCGCTTTTCCGGCGGCAGTTTGCAGGGGATCTGGCCTGCATCATCGCGGATGAGAATACGTGGAAGGCGGCAGGCGCGGCGGTGGAAGCCTCGCTTCAGGCGGTAGGGGTGACGGTGCGGCGGCATGTGCTGCCGGGCAAGCCGCGGCTGAAGCCGACGGTGGAGCTGGCCGACAGCCTACGCGATGTGCTGGCGACTGATGGGGCGGTGCCGGTGGCGGTGGGGTCGGGCGTCATTAATGATGTGGTGAAACACGCGGCTTTCAGCCTTGATAGAGCCTATTTGTGCGTGGGCACGGCGGCGAGCATGGACGGGTATACGTCGGCCGGGGCACCGCTTTCGGACAAGGGTTTCAAGAAGACGATCCAGTGCCGGCCTGCACGTGCGGTGCTGGGGGATCTGAATGTGATCGCGGCGGCCCCGGCAGAGATGACGGGCTGGGGATATGGTGATCTGGCCGGAAAGGTGCCTGCCGGCGGGGATTGGATCATCGCCGATGCGCTGGGGATCGAGGCGGTGGATGATGTCGCATGGCCGCTGGTGCAGGGGGGGCTGCGAGGGTGGCTGGGGATGCCCGAGCGCGTGGCATCGGGGGACCGGGACGCGCTGGAGGGTTTGTTCGCCGGGCTGACGCTGGTGGGTCTGGCGATGGAGTTGCACGGGTCATCGCGGCCAGCCTCGGGCGCGGATCACCAGATCGCGCATCTGTGGGAGATGGATGATCTGAAATTCGGCGGCGAACGGGTGAGCCATGGGGCCTGTGTGGCCGTGGGCTGCGTGATGGCCTTGCGGTTGTTCGATTGGCTGCTGGAGCAGGATCTTTCCACGCTGGATGTGGGTGCGATTACGGCGACGGCGCCAACGCTCGCGCAGAAGACAGCAGAGATTCACACGGCGTTCGGGCCGGGCGAGATTGCAGCGCGGGCTGTGGAAGAGGTGCGCGCAAAGCATGCGGAAGGCGCGGCACTGCGCGCGCGACTGGAGCGGGTGCGGGATGGCTGGCCCAAGCTGGCGGCGCGGTTGCGGACGCAGGTGATGACGCCCGACGCGATGGTGGCGGCGCTGCATGCGGCGGGGGCGCCTGCATTGGCCGAGGAGATCGGCGTGGGGCGCGACTATCTGCGGCGGACCACGCTGAACGCGCGGTTCCTGCGCAGCCGCTATACGGTGCTGGATTTGCTGGACGAATGCGGGCTTCTTGAGGCGGCGGTAGAGGCGAGCCTGCCCCTGCCGCGGCTGAAGGAGGGGCGGGGATGAGCTATGCCGATCTGGTGGCGCGGGCCGCAGATGAGATGAAGGCGGCGGCGGCGGGGGTGGACCCTGCGGCGCTGGCGGGGATGGTTGATGAACTGGCGGCGGCGAAGCGGGTGGTCTGTTACGGCGTGGGCCGTGAGGGGCTGATGATGCGGGCGCTGGCGATGCGGCTTTATCACATGGGGCTGGACGCGCATGTGGTGGGGGATATGTCCTGCCCGCCGGTGGGCGCGGGGGATTTGTTGGTCGTCAGCGCGGGGCCGGGGGATTTTTCCACGGTGCGCGGGTTGATGGGCGTGGCACGGCAGGATGGCGCACGGCTGGCCTGCGTGACGGCGCAGCCGGGGGCGGCGCTGCCTGCGGCGAGCGACCGGGTGCTGGTGATTCCGGCGCAGACGATGGCGAACGATACGGGCCCTGCGGTGGCAAGCGTGCTGCCGATGGGATCGCTGTATGAAGGGGCGCAGTATCTGGTGTTTGAGATACTGATCCTGATGCTGCGGGATCGGCTGGGGGTTGCGCCGGATGCGATGCGCGCGCGGCATACCAATCTGGAGTGATGGGCATGGCGGAATGGCAGGAGCGGTTTTCGCTGGCCGGGCGGAAGGCGTTGGTGACGGGCGCGAGCAAGGGGATCGGGTTCGAGATCTGCAAGGTCTTTGCCGATGCCGGGGCGGATATCGTGGCCGTGGCGCGGGATACGGGCGGGTTGCTGGAGGTGCAGCGCGCGGTTGAGGCCCGGGGGCGGCGCTGTCTGGTGATCGAGGCCGAGATGGGCACGGCGGAGGGTCCGGTCACGGCCGCGCGCGAGGCGCTAGAGGCTTGGGGGACCATCGACATTCTGGTGAATAATGCGGCAATTGCGCGGATTGCGCCGGCGGTGGACCTGACGCTTGCCGACTGGGACGAGACGATGGCGGTGAATGTGCGGGCGCCGTTCCTGCTGGCGCAGGCG
>PNND01000233.1 GCA_013824045.1 Rhodobacter sp.
AGCAGATATCCCTCGCCCCGCACCGTCTGCAGATAGCGCGGCACCTTCGGATCATCCTCGATCTTGCGGCGCAAGCGCGTGATCTGCACATCCACTGCCCGCTCTTGCGCGCCGCCCTCATCGCGGCCCAGATCACCGGCAAGCTTTTCACGCGCAATCGCTTGTCCCGGTTGCGCCGCGAACATCCGCATCAGCGCAGCCTCCGTCGCCGTCAGCCGAACCGGATCGGCCCCGCGCCACAACTCGCCCCTATCCATGTCATAGCGCACCGCCCCCAGATGCAGCACTTTCGGCACTGGCGGCGCAGCCTGCACCTGCGGCACGCGGCGCAGGATGGCATTGATCCGCAGCAGCAATTCCTTGGGCTCGAACGGCTTTACCAGATAGTCATCCGCCCCGGCCTCCAGCCCCTCGATCCGGTTCGCCGTCTCTCCCTTGGCGGTCAGAAGCAGGATTGGCACCGCCATCTTACCGCGCAACTCGCGCGTCAGCATGATGCCGTCATCACCCGGCATCATCACGTCCAGCACGATCATGTCGAACTCCAGCCCCGACAGCAGCCGCCGCGCCTGCGCGGCGTCGCGCGCCACGGTGACAAGATAGCCGTTGCGCATCAGGAACTTCTGCAAAAGCCCCCGGATGCGTTCGTCGTCATCGACGACCAGAAGATGTGGCTGCGGTTCGTTCATTTCTCGCCCTCTCGCAGCGATTGATACTGTCGCCGCATCTCCGGGTCCATCATTGCCTCAAGCACGGTGCGAAATCCCTGCACCGCCGCAGGCCCCGCCGCGCGATAGGCCGCCCGCATCCGTGCACGCTGCGCATCAGACAATTGCCGCTCCAGATCCTGCCCTTTCGCCGTCAGATGCAGGTTGCGCTCGCGCTTGTCGGCCTTGCCCACCCGCGCCTCCACCAGACCATCCTCGATCAACGTGCGCAGGACCCGGTTCAGGCTCTGCTTTGTCACCCCCAGAATGGTCAGCAGGTTGGAAACCGTGGTCCCGGGCGAGCGATGGATGAAATGGATCGCCCGATGATGCGCGCGCCCGTAATCCATCCCTTCCAGAATGCGGTCCGGGTCGTCGGTAAACCCGCGATAGGCGAAGAACATCGCCTCGATCCCCTTGCGCAACTGCTCATCCGTCAGAAACAGCAGGCTTTCCCCGCCCGTATTGCCCTCGGCCATCCGCACCCCTCCCACGTCACCCCGAATTTACGTCAGCCTTGTTGACTTTCCAAGAACCAACTGATAGCTCGGCACCGGTTTGGCGCAACTTTATGTCCGGTTCGGACCTAAATGGCGCAACATTCGCAAATTCTTTCTGTGGGAGTGGGAAATGGCTGGCTATGACGATCGTGACGGGTTCATCTGGATGGATGGCAAACTGGTGGATTGGCGTGGCGCGAATGTCCACATCCTGACCCATGCCCTGCACTATGCCAGCGCAGTCTTTGAAGGCGAACGCTGCTACAACGGCAAGATCTTCAAATCTACCGAACATTCCGAACGCCTGCGCATGTCCGGCGAATTGCTCGACATGTCGCTTCCCTTCACGGTGGAAGAAATCAACGCCGCCAAAGAGGCGGTGCTCAAGGCCAACAACCTGACCGATGCCTATGTCCGCGCCATCGCCTGGCGCGGCGCGGGCGAAGACATGGGCGTCGCCTCCAAGCGCAACCCGATCCGTCTCGCCGTCGCCTGCTGGACTTGGGGCAGCTACTATGGCGATGCCAAGTTCAAGGGCGCGAAACTCGACATCGCAAAATGGAAGCGCCCCTCACCGGAAACCATCCCCCACGCCGCCAAGGCCGCCGGTCTTTACATGATCTGCACCATGTCCAAACACGCGGCCGAGGCGAAGGGCTGCTCCGACGCCATGATGTTCGACTATCGCGGCTACGTGGCCGAGGCGACCGGGGCCAACATCTTCTTCGTCAAGGATGGCGAAGTGCACACCCCCATCCCCGACGCGATCCTGAACGGCATCACCCGCCAGACCGTGATTGGCATGCTGCGCGACATGCAGATCAAGGTCCACGAACGCCGGATCGAAGCCTCCGATCTCGAAGGGTTCGAACAGTGCTTCCTCACCGGAACCGCGGCCGAGGTTACCCCCGTGGGCCAGATCGGCGACTACAACTTTGAAGTGGGCGATCTGACCAAGCGCGTGTCGATGGAATACGAAAAGCTCGTCCGCGCCTGATCAGGGCGGGCGTCGTCAGCCACAGGCCGACAAGGAAACAGATTAGGGCGAAGGTGGCGACCGCGACCTTCGCCTTATTCTTTTGCTCGCTACGGACAAGCCGCAAAGGTCCATGATCCGGGTTGCCACCTGACTGGCAGCACTGCTTCTCTCACGTCCCTGCGACCGACTGCTCAACCACGTGCCAGTCACGCCGCACGGGTCTGCCCCGGCCTCATCCGGCGCTTCCTCGGCAAGGCGTATCACCAAAAGGGGAAGCCCGGCCCCGGGCTGCAGACGCAGCATCCGGCGCAGACTGCGGCCAAGGGCCAGCAACGCCCCGCCATCTAGCGCCGCCCGCCCGCGCAACCGGACTAGAACCTGCATGTCCGCAAGGTTGGACGAACGCCCACCTGCCACCGACAGGCCCAGAATATCCCTCCGCGCGACCAGCCGCATCATGGCGCGGCGCACCATTACGGCCAAACCCTGCCCAAGTCCCCGCATGCCCTGCCTCCACATCCCACACACGGGCAGGCTGGCAGGAAAGCCTTACGATTCGGTTCACACCGCATCCCGGATCAGCGGCGTGGTCGAGCAATGGAGCCCCCCACCGTTCTTCTGCACCTCGGCATAGGGGATCGTCACCCACGTCACCCCTTCTGCGGCCAGCCGGTCCAGCGTGCGGTTCGTGGCCCCCTCCGGCATCAGAACCTTGCCCGGCGCTATCGCCAGCGAATTGACGATCCACCCATCATCCGCCGGGTCCGTCTCGATCCAGCGGATACCCCGCGCCTTCAATTCCTCAAGGAACGAATAGGGCAACCCCATCGGATTCAGGATCGCCAGATCGCGGTCGATCATCAGGAAACTCACATCCAGATGGATGTCATAGCCCACCAGATCCACGATCAGCAGTTCCACCCCCTGCCGCGCCAGCACCTCGCGCACCTGCTCCGCCCCGTCACGGTTCACCCGCACCCCCACGCCAATCGCGCAGGTCTTGGGGTTCAACCAAGCGAAACTGCCGCCCTCCATCACGCCGGTCCCGTTGATCGTGCGCAGGATCGGAATGCCCAACCGCCCCAGCGTGCGGGTAATGGCCAGTTCCTCCCCCCGGCGAATGCGCGCGCCCATCCGGCAGATGATGGCGCCGCCCTTCACCATGATCAGCGGATCGCGGGTATAGACCTGCTTCAGCCGGTTCCCGGCCTCACCATCCACATGGTGCACGACCACCCCCTCCGCCTCCAGCGCCGCCACAAAATCCGCATGCTGGCGCTGCATCAGGGGAATGTCGGGCGGCGTGTCCGATTGGTAATACCACCCCACCGCCGGATCGCCGAAAGACCCGATCTCGGCCAGCCGCTTGGACGGGTCTACAACACCCATCTCCGGCCCAGGCCGATGCATCAATATCTCGCGGATGCGGCCCACATCATTGTCGATCCCCCAGACCTTGCCCCATGTCGCCTCCAGCTCGCCCGGGTCTTCAAACCCGGGCTCTGCGCCCGCTGCAAAGGTCTTGATCGTCTGGGTATAAATCCAATGCGGATTGCTCATGGCCGGCCCCTGATTGCTGTCAGGGATCAGCCTAGGCGGCACCCCACAAGGCCGCAAGGCGGCTGTAGGGTGCCCCCGTCAAGAGCCGAGTCAGGCGATCACCGTTTCCACGGTGATGTTTCCCTTGGTCGCGTTGGAATAGGGGCAGATGAAATGCCCGCGCTCGGCGATTTTCTCTACCACCGCGCGGTCCACACCCGGCATGGCGACCACCAGCTTCACCTGAAGGCCAAACCCGCCATCTGACCGCGGCCCGATGCCCACATGGGCATTCACCGTGGCAGTGTCCGGCACCGTTCCCAGCTTCTCGCTGCTGGCGGCAAAACGCATCGCGCCAAGGTAGCAGGCCGCATAGCCCACCGCAAAAAGCTCTTCCGGGTTATGCCCCGCCCCCGACCCGCCCAGTTCCTTGGGGCTGGTCATGGTCACGGTCAGCTTGCCATCCACCAGCTTGGCCAGGCCATTGCGCCCACCACCGGTCGCCTGCGCTTCGGTCCAGTACTTCGGATCAACGGTCATGTTCGCTCTCCTTTAAATCGATTACGATTATATCGCGTGCGATATAAATACTTGCTATCATGCCCGATGTCAATCGCTTGCGGCTCAATCGCGCGCGATATAACCTTGGCCAATGGATGAAAACACCTGCCTCTCCCCACCCCAGATGTTGTGCTTCGCGCTCTATTCCGCGGGCCACGCCATGCAGGCCGCCTACAAACCGCTGCTGGAACCCTTGGGCCTGACCTACCCGCAATACCTCGCCCTCGCCGCGCTCTGGGCCAAGGATGGCCAGACCGTGGGCCAGATCGGCATCACGCTCCTCTTGGACAGCAACACCCTGACACCGCTTCTCAAACGCCTTGAACAGGGTGGCTGGATCACCCGCCAGCGCGACACCGGTGATGAACGTCAGGTCCGCATCAC
>PNND01000507.1 GCA_013824045.1 Rhodobacter sp.
AAGCGGGCCTGATCCCGATGTTCCTGATCATCGGCATCTGGGGCGGCAAGGAACGCATCTATGCGGCCTTCAAGTTCTTCCTCTACACCTTCCTCGGCTCGGTGCTGATGCTGGTTGCCATGATCGCAATGTATATGGATGCGGGCACCACCGACATCCCGTCGCTGCTGGTGCACAACTTCGGGTCCGAGGATATGCAGGTGCTGGGCATCCATGTCGTGGGTGGCTTGCAGACGCTGCTGTGGCTGGCCTTCTTCGCCTCCTTCGCAGTGAAGATGCCGATGTGGCCCGTGCATACATGGCTGCCTGATGCTCACGTGCAGGCCCCGACTGCAGGGTCGGTCGTGCTGGCCGCGATCCTGTTGAAGATGGGCGGCTACGGCTTCTTGCGCTTCAGCCTGCCGATGTTCCCGGTCGCCTCCGATCTGCTCGCCCCCTTGGTGCTGTGGATGTCGGCCATCGCAATCGTCTACACCTCGCTGGTCGCACTGGCGCAGAGCGACATGAAGAAGCTGATCGCCTATTCCTCGGTCGCCCATATGGGTTACGTGACGATGGGCATCTTCGCCGCAAACCAGCAGGGCATCGACGGCGCGATCTTCCAGATGATCAGCCACGGCTTCATCTCGGGTGCGCTCTTCCTCTGCGTTGGCGTGATCTATGACCGGATGCACACGCGCGAGATCGATGCCTATGGCGGCCTCGTGAACCGGATGCCGGCCTATGCGCTGATCTTCATGTTCTTTACCATGGCCAATGTGGGCCTTCCCGGCACCTCCGGCTTCATCGGGGAATTCCTCACCCTGATGGGCGTGTTCCAAGTCAACACTTGGGTCGCCGCCGTGGCCACCACAGGTGTGATCCTGTCGGCGGCCTATGCGCTCTGGCTCTATCGCCGCGTGGTGATGGGCGACCTGATCAAGGAAGCGCTCAAGTCGATCACCGACATGACCCGCCGCGAACGGGCGATCTTCGCCCCCCTCGTGTTCATGACGCTGCTGCTGGGCATCTACCCAGCAGTGGTCACCGATATCATCGGCCCCTCGGTCGAGGCGCTGGTCACCGACTATCAGGCTGCGATCCCCACTGACGTGGGCGACACGCAGCTTGCGAATAACTGAAGGGACGCGTCAGATGACCCCGCAAGATTTCTCCACCGTCCTGCCTGAGGTCGTGCTGGCCCTCTTTGCCATGGGCGCGCTGATGTTCGGCGTCTATACCAGCAAGGACAAGGTCGCCCCGCTGATCAGCTGGGCCACCGCAGGCCTGTTCCTTGCGCTGGCGCTCTGGATCGGCGTCGGCGGTGAAGGCGAACGCACGGCCTTCGGCGGCATGTTCATCGACGATCCTTTTGCCCGCTTTGCCAAGGTGGTGATCCTTGTCTCCGCAGCCGCCGTGCTGATCATGAGCCAGGATTACATGATCCGCCGCGATCTGCTGCGGTTCGAATATCCCATCCTGCTGGCGCTGGCTGTGGTCGGCATGATGATGATGGTCTCTGCCGGCGATCTGATGGCGCTTTATCTGGGCCTCGAACTGCAATCGCTGGCGCTGTATGTCGTCGCCGCCATTCGCCGCGACAACCTGAAATCGACAGAGGCCGGGTTGAAATACTTCGTCCTCGGGGCGCTGTCCTCGGGCATCCTGCTCTATGGCGCGTCACTGACCTATGGTTATGCCGGCACGACGCTGTTCTCGGGCATCCTCTCCACTCTGGAAAATGGCGCACCGCTAGGGCTGCTGTTCGGGCTGGTCTTCATGCTGGCCGGTCTGGCCTTCAAGGTTTCCGCAGCGCCCTTCCACATGTGGACGCCGGATGTCTATGAGGGCGCGCCCACCCCGGTAACTGCCTTCTTCGCCACCGCCCCCAAGGTTGCCGCCATGGCCCTGCTGGCGCGGCTGACTTGGGATGCCTTTGGCACAATCCCCGGCGACTGGTCACAGGTTCTGGCGGCTTTCGCTGTGATCTCGATGTTCCTCGGTGCCGTGGCGGCCATCGGCCAGCGCGATATCAAGCGTCTGATGGCCTATTCCTCCATCGCCCATATGGGCTATGCGCTGGTGGGCCTAGCTGCAGGTACGGCCGAAGGCGTGCAGGCCATGCTGATCTATATGGCGATCTATGTGACCATGAACGTGGGCACCTTCGCCTTCATCCTGTCGATGGAGAAAGACGGCCGCCCCGTCACCTCGATCGACAGCCTGAACAGCTTTGCCAAGAAGGAACCGCTCAAGGCGCTGGCCATGCTGGTCTTGATGTTCAGCTTGGCCGGCGTGCCGCCAATGGTGGGCTTCTTTGGCAAGTTCTATGTGCTGCAAGCTGCGGTCGATGCTGATATGGCTTGGCTCGCGCTGGCGGGCGCGGTGGCCTCGGTCATCGGGGCCTTCTACTACCTGCGCATCGTGTTCTTCATGTATTTCGGCAAAGAGAGCGACGGGATGGAATCCCGCATGGCCCCGGCACAATGGGCGATGCTGGTGGCCGTGGCCGTGATGATGGTGGCCGGGATCGTGAACCTGTTCGGCATCGAACCCGCAGCCGCCATCGCGGCAGAAGCCCTTGTCCGGTAACGCCCCTTGGCCCGAGGGGGTGGGTCGCCACATCCTCGACACGGTCGACAGTACCAATGCCCATGCCTTCCGCATGGCCCCGCAGCACGCGGGGCCATGCTGGTTTCTGGCAGGCGAACAGACCGCCGGCCGGGGCCGTCGCGCCCGCGCTTGGGCCAGCCCGCGCGGCAATCTTCACGCCACGCTTTTGCTGCGCCCGACCGAGCCTGCCGCCACCGTCGCCCTGCGCTCCTTCGCTGCCGCATTGGCGCTGCGCGATGCCTTCGTTGCGCTCACCGGCCTACCGGGGGCCTTTGCGCTGAAATGGCCCAATGACGTGCTGCTGAACGGCGGCAAGGTGGCGGGCATTCTCTTGGAAAGCGCGGGTGCGGGGCAGGGGGTGGCGCAGCTTGCCATCGGCATCGGCGTCAACCTCATCGCTGCCCCTGACGCGTCACAAGTGGAACCCGGCGCCCTGCGCCCCGTGTCGCTGCTAGGGGAAACCGGGCTGCGCGTCACGCCAGAGGTATTCCTGAATGCCCTCGCTCCGGCCTATGCGGTATGGGAGCAGATCTTCACCCAACAGGGCTTTGCCCCCTTGCGCCGCCAATGGCTGGGCCATGCCGCACGTCTGGGCCAACCCATCCGCGCCCGAACGGGGACGGAAACCCGCGAAGGCATCTTCGAGGCCATCGACGAAACCGGCGCATTGATCCTGCGCCAATCCCACGGCTCTGTCGCCATCCCGGCGGCGGAAGTGTTCTTCTGACAACGGGGAAACCACATGCTCCTCGCCATCGACTGCGGCAACACCAACACCGTCTTTTCCATCTGGGACGGCGCGCGCTTCATCGCCACATGGCGCATCGCCACCGATCACAAGCGGACTGCGGATGAGTATTTCGTCTGGTTGTCCTCCCTGATGATGCTGACAAAGACCGAAGCCAACATCGACAGTGCGATCATCTCCTCCACCGTGCCGCGCGTGGTGTTCAACCTGCGCGTTCTGTGCAACCGCTATTTCGACTGTCGCCCGCTGGTCGTGGGCAAACCCGAATGTCGCCTGCCGGTGATGCCCCGTGTTGATACGGGCACCACAGTTGGCCCGGACCGGCTGGTCAACACCGTCGGCGCGCATGATCGGCACGGCGGCGATCTGATCGTCGTCGATTTCGGCACCGCCACGACCTTCGACGTGGTCGATCTGGACGGAGCCTATATCGGTGGCGTCATCGCCCCCGGCGTGAACCTGTCGCTTGAGGCGCTGCACATGGCCGCCGCCGCGCTGCCGCATGTCGACATCAGCCGCCCCATCCGCGCCATCGGAACGAATACGGTGGCTTGCATGCAATCTGGCGTATACTGGGGCTATATCGGCCTGATCGAAGGCATCGTGCGCGAAGTGCGCAAGGAACGCGACCGCCCGATGAAGGTTATCGCAACAGGGGGCCTCGCCTCCCTGTTCGCGCAGGATACTGAACTATTTGACAGCGTCGAAGATGACCTGACCATGCATGGCCTGATGCTCATCGACCGTTACAACAAGGAAATGGAAACCGCATGACTGCAAACCGGCTGATCTATCTTCCCCTCGGCGGTGCCGGGGAGATCGGCATGAACGCCTATGTCTATGGCTACGGCCCCGCCGGCAAGGAACGCCTGATCCTTGTCGACATGGGCGTGACCTTCCCGGACATGGATTCAACGCCGGGTGTGGACCTGATCCTTCCCGATATCGGCTGGCTGGAAGACAATCTTGACCGTCTGGAAGCCATCTTCATCACCCATGCGCATGAAGATCATATCGGTGCCTTGGGCCATCTGTGGCCTAAACTGCAAAAGCCGGTCTATGCCCGCCGCTTCACCGCCACCATCGGGCGGCTGAAATTCGAAGAACAGGGCCTGCCGGTTGAGATGATCCGCACCGTTCTGCCCCGCCCGGAAACGGTGACGGCTGGCCCGTTCAAGGTGCAATTCGTGCCGGTCAGCCATTCCATCCCCGAAAGCGCCGCGCTGGTGATCGACACGCCCGCTGGCCGCATCGTGCATTCCGGCGATTTCAAGCTCGACCACAACCCCATCGTGGGCGAGGCATGGGATGATA
>PNND01000015.1 GCA_013824045.1 Rhodobacter sp.
CCCGCTTTGCCGAGATCGCCGCCGAACGCCCGGTCAAGGCGCTGATGTGCGATTCCACCAACGTCTTTTCGCTTCATCCCGGCCGGTCCGAAAGCTCTATCCGCGAACCGATCCGCGAGCTGGTGGCCGGGCGCGGTGGCCTCGTCGTAGCCACGACCTTCGCCTCCAACGTCGCCCGCCTGCGTACTCTGGCCGAAGCCGCCCGCGCGGCGGACCGGTCCGTCTGCCTTATGGGCCGCGCAATGAAGCGGATGGTGGCGGCGGCCGAACAATCCGGCGTGCTGACCGATTTCCCTCGCACCGTGAGCCCCGAAGATGCCGCCAGCGTGCCGCGCGGCAACCTGATGCTGATCGTGACCGGATCGCAGGGCGAACGCCGTGCCGCCAGCGCGCAACTGTCGCGCGGCAAGTATCTGGGGATGGAGATGAAGAAGGGCGATTTGTTCCTTTTTTCCTCCAAGACCATTCCCGGCAATGAGCGTGAGGTGCTGCGCATCGTCAACAACTTCTCGGAAATGGGCGTTGACGTGATGGATGATGGCGGTGGCCGCTACCACGTGTCGGGCCACGCCAACCGCCCGGATCTGGAACATGTCCACCGTCTGCTGCTGCCGGATATGCTGATCCCGATGCATGGCGAACACCGCCACCTGCGCGAACATGCCCGCATCGGGGCCGAGGCAGGCCTGTCTACCGCTGTAGTGACCAACGGCATGATGGTGGACCTCAGCGGTGAATCCCCCAGCGTCGTGGGTCATATCGAAACGGGGCGCGTCTATCTGGATGGCAATGTGCAGGTCGGCGCGCTGGAAGGCGTGATCCGCGACCGCATCCGCATGGCGCTGAACGGTCATGTCATGGTGACCGTGATCCTTGACGATGATGCCGAAGTGCTTGGCGATGCGTGGGTCGAGATCATGGGCCTGTCCACCAAGGGCCGGTCCGGCCCGTTGGCCGAAACGATGGAGGCCGATCTGGCCGAATTCCTGAACGGGGCCGGGCGCAAGATCCTGCGCGATGATGACAAGCTGGACGAAGCGCTGCGACGCATCGTGCGGCAGGTGTCGATGGAAGAGATCGGCAAGAAGCCCGAAGTGACGGTCGTCGTGAGCCGTTTGATGGCCGAGTAAGGCAAAGATTTCTCGGCGAAAAGTCCTTGCACGATCCTTCTGCGAAGGGTGCCAAGTTTTCGCAGAAGAATCTTCGAGCACACAATGAAAAAGGCCCCGCCGTGCGGGGCCTTTTTGCAAATCTCTGGACGTTCAGCCTTCGGTGCCGCTCGCGGCCATCTCGTCTTCGGTTTCATCCGTCGGCGCGCTGGCGATCTTGAAGCTGCGCAGGATGAAATCCGGAACATGGTCGCCCATGCCAACAACAGGCGGCCCGCCGCGATCATCGCGATAGCCGCCGCGACGGTCGTCTCGCCGATCATCCCGACGCTCGCGCCGATCCTCGCCACGCCGTTCATCGCTGCGCCCCTCAGACCGCCGCTCTTCATCGCGACGCGGGCGCTCGTCGCGGCGCGGCTGCGGGGCAGGGGCCTCGGCCTGCACCGGTTCCGGCTGGGCAACAACGACGGGCGCTTCAACGGGCGTATCACGCGGCGCGCGTTCCCCACGCCCGCCGCCGCTGCGGCCACGATCACGCCCTTCGTTGCGATCCCGGCCACCACGCGGGCTGCGCTCTTCGCGCGGCCGGTCCGATGCTTCGCTGGCAAGATCCAGCCCCTCGGGCAATTCCCCGCGCGGGATGGGCATTTTGACCAAGCTCTCGATGGCCGACAGGTACTTCTCATCCGACGGCACAGCGATCGTATAGGCCTTGCCCAGACGCCCGGCCCGGCCTGTGCGGCCGATGCGGTGGACATAATCCTCGGGATGGCTCGGCACGTCAAAGTTGAACACATGGCTCACAGCGGGAATGTCCAAGCCCCGCGCCGCCACATCCGACGCGATCAGCAGATGCACCGATCCGTCGCGGAACCCGTCCAGCGTGCGGGTGCGGACCGACTGGTCCAGATCGCCATGGATGGGCGAGGCGTTGAAGCCATGCGCCTTGAGGGATTTGGCCACCACATCCACATCCATCTTGCGATTGCAGAACACGATGGCGTTGGTGCAGCTTTCGCCCTCGGCCCGGATCAGCGCCCGCAACACGGCGCGCTTTTCGGCAAAGCTGCGATCCTTGCGCGTCGGCGTGAACTGGATCAGCTTCTGTTCGATGGTGGTCGAGGCGGTGGATTGCCGCGCCACTTCGATCTTGGCCGGGTTCGAGAGGAATGTGTTGGTGATCCGCTCGATCTCGGGCGCCATCGTGGCGCTGAAGAACAGCGTCTGGCGGGTGAAGGGGGTCAGCTGGAAGATGCGCTCGATATCGGGGATGAACCCCATGTCGAGCATGCGGTCGGCCTCATCCACCACCATGATCTGCACGCCGGTCAGCAAGAGCTTGCCGCGCTCGAAATGGTCCAGCAGCCGGCCTGGCGTCGCGATCAGCACGTCAACGCCCCGGTCGATCAGCTTGTCCTGCTCGCCAAAGGAAACGCCGCCAATCAGAAGCGCCTTGGTCAGCTTGGTATGCTTGGCATAGGTATCAAAGTTTTCGGCCACCTGTGCGGCCAGTTCCCGCGTCGGTGCCAGCACCAGACTGCGCGGCATCCGGGCGCGGGCGCGGCCCTGTCCCAGCAGCGTGATCATCGGCAGCACGAAGCTTGCAGTCTTGCCGGTGCCAGTCTGGGCGATGCCCAGAACATCGCGGCCTTGCAGCGCATGGGGGATGGCCTGCGCCTGAATAGGCGTCGGGTTTTCATAGCCCGCTTCCGCAACGGCCTGAAGTACGCGCGGGTCCAGCGCGAGATCGGAGAATTTGGTCATAAGCGTCCTTGTAGATGCGGGATCGGCCCGCAAAGATGAAGGGACGCTGCTGTCCGGGCGTCCCGGCGTCAAGGGTGGTCTAACCACCTTTCGCGCATGTAGCGGAATTCCCTTGCAGGGTCAAGGATCGGCACAGTTGACAGGCCGCGAAAGCCCAAGATACCAAGTTTCCAGTGGTTTGTGTGATGAGTGGGTGGGTAGAGGATGGAGACGGCGCAACAGGCGACCGATCCAAAGACCGAGGATGCGCTGCCGGGGCAGCCGCTTCCCGCCGCTGCACGGCAGCCAGCAGACGCACCTCCCGATCTTCCACCGCCGCCCCAGCCCGCTACCGCAGCACCGCTTCTCTATTATGCGGTCTGGTTGCCTGCCCCGGACGGGCGCCCCGCCGGGGCGCCGATCTATCTGCCCGCCCAAGGCAATGTCGGGGATCACAGTTCCGGCTTGGCCATGCCGCCCCCTTTGCCTCCACCCATTGGGTCACAATTTGCCGACATCGCGCCTGCTCAGCCCAGCGCAGCGGCGCATAATCAACGGCTGCTGGTTCTTGCCATCATCGGCGGTGTGATCGCGGTTCACCTGCCATGGATCGCCTATCTGATCGCGGTTCACGGCTGCTGGGGCACCTTCATCGATGCCTGCTGGCAAACCCCGATGACCGAGGCTCTTCTCGCCGAAGAGGTCGACCCCTTCGCCGAGACGGTCGGCGATCCCTATCTCTTTGCGCGCATCGTCTTTCTGATGCTGCGCGTGCAGGCGGTGCTGTCGGCAGACTGGGCCGAGTACAGCCAAGCCATGCAGCTTTCCACAGGGCTCGGGTCTTTCGTGCTCACACGGATCGTGGCGTCCAACGGTCTGATCATGCAAGGGCGGGAGAAGGCCATCTACATGGTGGCGCTGTGCTTCACGCTGTTTCTGTTGCTGTTCTGGGCGGAGCTTCATCTCACATCCGATACGGTCCACCCGCTCTTGGGCGATGATACCGTGCTGGACTACATCTCGCAGACCCTGCCGCCCGATTTCGCCAGCTATGGCTCCGTGCGCGACGGGTTGATGCAACTGCTGCAATTCCTGCGCCTTGCCGATGCCCTGATCCTCGGCGCCTGCCTCGCCCTGCCGTCAACCCAAAGAAAGCCCGCATGATGCCACCCGCCCTGCGCCACCCTGTCCTGTTTCTGATCCTTTGCCTGATCTGCGCTGCGGGCACAGCGCGGGCGGAAACGGAACTGCGCTTCGAATTCACCCATCTTGAGGTAGGCCTGCCCGCCCCCCAGCTCAGCCTGTCCATCAGCGATGTCTTTTCCGGCGCCGAACTTGCCGCTCTGTCGCAAGAGGGCGCAGAGGGCACGTCCGTGCTGACCACAACCGTCGCCGACAGCCATTTCGACGGCCCCTATGCGCGCCTGCGGGTTGTGGTGTCGGGGCTGAACCTCCCACCCGGCGACAGCAAGAGCGACGAGGAAATCCGCTTCGCCTTTGAACTGGTCCTTCGCCGCGATCTTCTGGAAGGCCCTGTCGTGATCCGCGTTCCCGTTGTCACCACGTCGCGACGGCAGGCGATGAAACCCTATATGGGCATGCCTGATCTGGTCGAGGAATTGCCCGACCGCTTCTTTCTGGCCCAGCAATGGATGGCACTCTATCGCGCCAGCCCCGAAGCCGTCGCCGCCGCGCCGCAGGCTTTCGCTCTGCACCGGCTGATTGCCCGCGCCGTGGTGGATTTCGCCATCGCCACCGCCGACGCACGCCGTGGCCCAGTGCTTATCCTGCCCGCGCCCGAA
>PNND01000333.1 GCA_013824045.1 Rhodobacter sp.
TGACGACCGCCGCCCTGCCCGACCCGCGCGCCAAGGCGACCGCGTTCAAGCAGGTGGCGGGCGGCTTTCTGGTGCAGGACCGTGATGCCGGGATCATCCGCCCTGCCGATCTGAAGGTCGTCACCAAGCGCGCGCCGACGGATGCCGAACTGGCCGATCTGCTGTTTGCGTGGAAAGTGGCCAAGCATGTGAAATCCAACGCCATCATCTATGTCAAGGATGGTGCCACCGTGGGCGTCGGCGCAGGCCAGATGAGCCGGATCGACAGCACCCGCATCGCTGCCCGCAAATCGCAGGACATGGCCGAGGCGCTGGGTCTCTCCCAACCGCTGACTTATGGGTCGGTCGTGGCGTCCGACGCGTTCTTCCCTTTTGCCGATGGCCTGCTGGCCGCAGCCGAGGCGGGGGCCACGGCCATCATCCAACCCGGGGGGTCCATGCGTGATGAAGACGTGATCGCCGCCGCCGATGCGGCGGGGCTGGCGATGGTCTTCACCAACATGCGCCATTTCCGGCACTGATGTCTGACAGGTACGGGGTATGTCCATGCGCATCGCGATCATCACCGCCACCATCATCTTCGTTCTGGATCAGGCGACGAAACTGATCATTGTGCAGGGCATGAACCTGATCGACCGCGGCGTGATCGAGGTGCTGCCCCCCTTCCTTACCTTTCGCATGGCGTGGAACACGGGCATCAACTTTGGCCTGTTCAGCAATCAGGCCGAGTTTATGCGATGGGTGCTGATCGCGGTGGCGCTGGCGATTTCGGCCTGGGTCTGGATCTGGATCAAGCGCGAAGGCGCGGGCCGCTGGGCGCAGATTTCCGCCGGGCTGCTGATCGGGGGGGCTCTGGGCAATGTGATTGACCGGATCGTGTATGGCGCAGTGGCGGATTTCCTGAACATGTCCTGTTGCGGGATCGAGAATCCCTATGCGTTCAACGTGGCAGATATCTCGATCTTTGCCGGCGCTTTCGGGTTGATCCTGTTCACGGGTGGCAATGACACTTCGAAACCGGGCGGCAAAGCGGCTGGTGGCAAGGGCAAGGGAAAGACCTCGTGACGCGCGGCAAGACATGCGCTAAGACGGGGGCAAGACGGATGACGGAGGCAGGCATGCAAGCAAAACGGCGTTTCCCCGCCATCGCAGCAGCGATGGTGCTGACGCTTGCAGCATGCGGCAATGGTGACGATGTGCCGTCGCTGATGAATGTACGCTCCACTTCTGCGGGACCGGATGAGTTCGGGATCATCCCGCCCAAGCCGCTGGAAATGCCTGCCGATCTGGCCGCTTTGCCCGAACCGACACCGGGGGCTGCAAACCGCACTGACCGCGATCCGCAGGCCGAGGCTGTGGCGGCATTGGGCGGCAACATCGGATCGCGCGAAGGCGTGAACAGTGCGCATGCCGGCCTCTATTCCTATGCCGCGCGCTATGGCGTGACGGCGGGCATACGGCAGACGCTGGCGGCCGAGGACCTTGAATTCCGCCGCGAAAACGATGGGCGGCTGTTGGAACGCGTGTTCAACGTGAACGTCTATTACAAAGCCTATGCTGAAATGTCGCTTGATCAGCAGGCCGAGCTGTGGCGTTGGCGCCGTGCCGGGGTGGCCACGCCTTCGGCCCCGCCACCACAACCCGGTGAAGACGAGTAACAAGCGCGTAGGGGCGGGTTGAACCCGCCGCCTGCCCGGCGCACCTTGCCCCGTGACAGGTCTGCCCATCGCGGGCCATCCGGAGGAAATGATGCCAAGAATGCCGGGCCTTGCCCTGACAGGTTTGCTTTTGACGGCAGCCCCCCTGTGGGCCGCCGAAGATGTGACGGCCTTCACACTCGACAACGGGCTTCAGGTGGTGGTCATCGAAGACAACCGCGCCCCGGTCGTGGTCCAGATGGTGTGGTACAAGGTAGGTTCTGCCGATGAACCGCGCGGCAAATCCGGCATCGCGCATTTTCTGGAACATCTCATGTTCAAGGGCACGGATGACCTCGGACCCGGCGAATTTTCCGACATAGTCGAGGCGCAGGGCGGCAGCGACAACGCATTCACCAGCTGGGATTACACCGCGTATTTTCAGCGCGTCGCGGCGGATCGTCTTGATCTGATGATGAAGCTGGAAGCCGACCGGATGACCGATCTGCAACTGGCCGCCAACGAGGTGGAAACCGAGCGTCAGGTCATTCTGGAAGAGCGTAGCCAGCGCACCGACTCCAGCCCCGGCGCGCTTTTGGGCGAACAGATGCGCGCGGCCCAGTTCCTCAACCATCCATATGGCCTACCGATCATCGGCTGGCGGCATGAGATGGAGGGCCTGACGCAGCAGGACGCAATCGACTATTACAAGATGCATTATGCGCCCAACAATGCTGTGCTGGTGGTGGCTGGCGACGTGACGCCCGATCAGGTGCGCGCCATGGCCGAAACGCATTATGGCCCCATCCCCGCCTCGCCCGACATCAAGCCGCGAGTGCGCGTGGCCGAACCACCGCAACTGGCCGAACGGCGCATCGCCATGTCTGATCCGCGCGTGTCGGAACCCTATATCTCGCGCAGTTATCTTGCCCCGGAACGTGACCCCGGCGACCAGTCCACCGCTGCGGCGCTGACGATCCTTGCAGAACTGCTGGGCGGCAATGGCACCACATCGGTGCTGGCCCGTGCCTTGCAATTCGACAATCAAAAGGCGGTCTACACCGCCGCGTTCTATGACGGCTCCACCGTGGATGACACGACCTTCAACCTGGTTGTGGTTCCCACGCCCGACACCCCGCTGGACGTGGCCGAGGCTGCCATGGATGCGGCGATTGCCGATTTCATCGCCAAGGGCCCCGATGCCGATGCCTTTGCCCGGATCAAGACCCAGATCCGCGCCGCCGATATCTATGCCCGCGACGATGCCAACGGCCTTGCCCGGCGCTATGGCGAAGGGCTGTCGAACGGGCTGTCGGTCGAGGATGTGATGTCCTGGCCCGATGTTCTGGATGCGGTCACGCCCGAAGACGTGGTCGCCGCCGCCAAACTTGTTCTGGACAAACGCAAGGCCGTGACCGGCTACCTGCTGCGCGAAGAGGCCGCCCAATGATCCTGCTGTTCCGCCTTATCCCCGCCGCTCTGGCACTGGTTCTGTTTGCCCTGCCCGCACGGGCGGCGCTTGATATTCAGACCGTCACCTCTCCGGGCGGCATCACCGCCTGGCTGGTGCAAGAGGACAACATCCCCTTTACCGCGCTTGAAATTCGCTTTCGCGGCGGGTCCAGCCTTGATCCGGCTGGCAAGGAAGGCGCGGTTAACCTGATGACCGCGCTGATTGAGGAAGGGTCCGGCGAGATGGACGCGCAGGCCTTTGCCGCCGCGCGCGACGGGCTGGCGGCCTCTTTCGGTTTCTCGTCGGATATCGATACGGTGGCGGTATCGGCGCAGTTCCTGACGGAAAATCGCGATCAGGCGATTGATCTTCTGCGGCAGGCCATCACGACCCCCCGCTTTGACGCCGATGCCGTGGAACGGGTACGCGGGCAGGTGCTCGCAGGGCTGCGGTCGGATGAGAAAGACCCCGACAGCATCGCCAGCCAAATATTCCGCCTGCAGGCCTTTGCAGGCCATCCCTATGCCGAAGATGGCGACGGGCGGCTGGATACCGTGCCCGGCCTGACGCGCGACGACCTGATCGCAGCCCACAAGGCCACGCTGACGCGTGACCGGGTGTTCGTGGCGGCGGCAGGCGATATCTCGGCCGAGGAGCTTGGCCTGTTGCTGGATGAACTGCTGGGCGATCTGCCTGAAACCGGGCCTGCGCTGCCGGGGCGGGTGACACCCGCGCTGACAGGCGGCGTGACCGTGCAGGATTTCCCCGGCCCGCAATCAGTGGTGATGTTCGGCCATTCCGGCATCAAGCGCGACGATCCGGATTTCTTTGCCGCGACGATCCTCAATGAAATTCTTGGCGGCGGTCGCTTCTCGGCCCGGCTGATGACCGAAGTTCGCGAAAAGCGTGGGCTGACCTATGGAATCGGCACGTCACTCGTGGGGTATGACAATTCCGAACTGGTGATGGGGCAGACCGCCGTTGCGAATGAAAAGGTCGCAGAGGCGGTGGATGTGATCCGCGCAGAATGGGCCCGCATTGCCGCAAACGGGATCAGCGAAGCAGACCTTGAGGCCACGAAAACCTATCTGACCGGGGCCTATCCGCTGCGGTTTGATGGCAACGGGCCGCTGGCATCCATCATGGTAAACATGCAGTTGATCGGCCTGCCCGCCGATTACCCCAAGACCCGCAATGACAAGGTCAACGCGGTTACGCTGGAAGATGTCAAGCGCGTGGCGGCAACGCTGTTCCGCGCCAATGATCTGCGCTTTGTCATCGTGGGGCAGCCTGTGGGTGTGCAGGCCACCGACTGATGGGTCAGGGCCGCCGAATCTGTGGCCCTGACCGCTTTCGCCTGCTACATATGGGTGCATGAACGCCCCCGCCCCCAAGATAACCGGCCCTGCCGGGCGACCGATGATCCGCCAACTGGATGAGGCGGCCATCAACCGCATTGCGGCAGGTGAAGTGGTGGAACGCCCTGCCTCGGCCGTGAAGGAATTGGTGGAAAATGCGCTGGATGCGGGGGCCAGCCGGATTTCGGTGGA
>PNND01000436.1 GCA_013824045.1 Rhodobacter sp.
GAACAAAGGCATTGGATAGAGCCCGATCTCCGCCGGGAAGGGCAGCGCCGCCTCGATCACCCCGCCGAACAGGATGGGCAAGCCTGCGCCCAACAACAGGCCCAGCACCACGCCCACCCCCGCCAGAACCGCGATCTGCAACAGATAGATGCGGAAGATCAGCCGCCCCTCGGCCCCCAGCGTTTTCAGCGTGGCGATGGTCGCCACCTTTCCATCCAGATAGGCTCGCACTGCCGCCTGCACGCCCACGCCGCCCACGGCTAGCCCGGCAATCCCCACCAGAATCAGGAAAGACCCGATCCGTTCCACGAACCGCTCAACCCCCGGCGCGGCGCGGCGGCTGTCATCCCAGCCCATGCCGGCATCGGCGAACTCCACCTCCGCCCGGGCCTCCATCGCCGCAAGGTCCGTGCCCGGTGGCAGCACCAACCGATACTCCGTCTCGAACAGCGATCCGGGTTCCAGCAACCCCGACCCCTCCAGATCCGCCGTCCGCACAATCGTGCGCGGCCCCAGCGAAAAGCCGCCATTGGCACTGTCCGGCTCGCGCAGCAGCACCGCGCCCAGCCGGAAGTCCTTGACCCCCAGCCGGAACCGGTCGCCGGGGCTCAGCCCCAGCCGATCCACCAGCACCTTGTCCATCACCGCGCCGGGTGCGCCATCCTGCACCGCCAGCGCCTCGGCCAGCGTTCCGGCCTCCAGTTCCAGCGCGCCAAGCAGTGGATAGGCATCATCCACCGCCTTGATTTGCGTCAGCGCGGTTTCCTCGCCCACCACCGCCATCGACCGGAAATCCACGATCTCCGAAACCCGATCCGCAACGCCCTCCATCCAGGCCCGTTCCTCGGGCGTGGCAAAGCGATAGGTGAATTCCATCTGCGCATCGCCGCCCAGCAGCACCGCGCCCTGATCCTCCAGCCCCTGCTGGATCGCCGCGCGCACCATGCCCACCCCGGCAATCGCGGCCACGCCCAGCGCCAGACAGGCGAGGAAGACGCGAAACCCCTTCAACCCGCCGCGCAACTCGCGCCGGGCAATCGTCCAAGCCAGCCTCAGATCGGGGCTCATACGATGCCCTCACCCGCCACACGCCCATCGGCCAGCCGCACCACCCGGCTGCACCGCGCCGCCAGTTCCGGCGCATGTGTCACCAGAACCAGCGTCGCGCCATGCTTGTCGCGCAAGCCGAACAGCAGGTCCATGATCGCCTGCCCGTTCACCCCGTCCAGATTGCCGGTCGGCTCATCCGCCAGCAGGATCGCAGGCCGCGGCGCCGCCGCCCGCGCCAGCGCCACGCGCTGCTGCTCACCGCCCGACATCTGGCTCGGATAATGATCCATCCGCGCGCCCAGCCCCACCGACTGCAACTCCGCCTCCGCCCGTGCAAAGGCATCCGACACCCCATCAATTCCAGCGGCACCGCCACATTCTCCAGCGCCGTCATCGTGGGCATCAGATGGAAGGACTGGAACACCACCCCCATCTTGCCGCGCCGGAACCGCGCCAGCCCGTCCTCATCCATCGCCGTCAGGTCCTGCCCCAGCGCGTGAACAGACCCGCCCGTGGCCCGCTCCAACCCGCCCATCAACATCAGAAGCGACGACTTCCCCGATCCGCTCGGCCCGATCAGTCCAAGCGTCTCGCCCGCATGAACTTCCAGTGATATACCCTTGAGGATATCGACCGGCCCCGCATTTCCCGCCAAGGTCAACCGTGCATCCCTCAGCGTAAGAACCGTATCCACCATGAAAATCGCCTTTTCGTCCCAGTCACATCTGCTGTTCAAAGCCACATATGGCGCGCTCGCGCTGCGGCGCAACATCACATTGGCGACAGTGGTTGTAACGCTCGCGGTCGCCGTTCCCGTCGCTGCCACAGCCGAACCCACCATCGTGGCTCTGGGCGACAGCCTGACCGCAGGCTACGGCCTGCCGGAAGGCGAGGGTCTCGTGCCCCAGCTCAACGCATGGCTCGCCGCACAGGGTTCTACCGCCACCGTTATCAACGCCGGCGTCTCTGGCGATACCTCTGCTGGCGGGCTTTCCCGCCTCGACTGGTCACTCACCCCGGAAACTGACGCGCTGATCGTCACCCTCGGCGGCAATGACCTTTTGCGCGGCCTCCCGCCTGCCGAAACTGCCCGCAACATCGACAGCATCGTCAAGGCAGCCACCGAAAGGGGCCTCACCGTCCTCATCGTCCCGATGGAAGCACCGGGCAATTTCGGCCCGGACTACAAGGCCGCCTTTGATGCCCTCTATACCGACATCGCCACCACCCATGGCGCGCAAATCACCGCGCCTTTCTTCCGCCTGATCGATGCGCAGGCCACCGATCCCGGCCAGATCCGCCAATGGATGCAGCCCGACGGCATCCACCCCAACAAGGACGGCGTGGCGCGCGTCGTGGCCAACCTTGGCCCCACCCTCCTGACACTCAGCAAGAGCGTGACCGATTGACCGCCGCGCTTGTGCAACTCCTACCTGCCTCGGCCCTCACAGGCATAATCGCCCTCTGGCTCGGGGTGATCCTCATGTTCCTCCGGCCTGCCGCCGGTCGCCTCAGGGATGGCACCACCCTGCGCACCATCGCCCTGCCCCCGGCCAGGCAGGCGGCGCGCAACATCGAACGCTTGTCCAGCGACATGCAAGAGATTGGCAAGACCCGGATCAGCCGTCTGGGCAGGGTTCTCGCCACATTCGGCCTTTCGCTGCTCCTCCTCTCCGGCCTCCTCTGGGTAGTTCTCCTTATCGCGCGGGGGCCCACACCCACGCCCTGATCTCATCTTGGCCCAAATACCCCCTTTGCGCCCTCTCCGCGCGGCCTCCGGCAAGCACAGAGAACCCGCTTGCAACTCCCCCGCCACCGTCCGATGACTGCGATCGACGACCGGAGCGCCCCATGTCCCTTATCCCCGCCTTGAAAGCCCTCCTCGGCGAAACCCATGTCCTGACCGGCCCCGATACGGCCCGTTACGCGCAGGACTGGATGGGCAATTACCACGGCACCCCCATCGCCGTGGCCCGCCCCGGATCGACCGCCGAAGTGGCGGCCACGGTTCAACTCGCCGCCCGCCACAATACGCCCGTCATTCCGATCTCCGGCAACACGGGCCTCACTGGCGGCACCTTCACCGAAGGTGGCCTCCTCCTCTCCACCGAACGCCTCAACCGCATCCGCGACCTCCGCCCCGACGCCCGCATCGCCATCGTGGAGTCCGGCGTGATCCTGTCCCGCCTGCACGATGCCGCCGCCGATCACGGCCTCTACTTCCCGCTTTGGTTCGGCGCGCGCGGCTCGGCCATGATCGGCGGGGTTCTCTCCACCAATGCGGGCGGCTCCAACGTCCTGCGCTACGGCTCCACCCGCGCGCTTTGCCTCGGGCTTGAGGTCGTCCTCGCAGATGGCCGCGTCCTCACCCTCATGTCCGAACTGCACAAGGACAATTCCGGCTACGATCTGAAACAGCTTTTCATCGGGGCCGAAGGCACGCTTGGCATTATCACTGCCGCCGTGATGAAACTCGTCCCCGCCCCCCGCGCGCAGGCCACCGCCACGCTGGCCGCCCGCTCGCTTCCCGATGCGCTCACCCTCCTGAACCGCCTGCAATCCGCCTCCGGCGGTCTGGTCGAGGCGTTCGAATACATGCCCGCCGATTACATGCGCCGCCTGATGCAGGTCCGCCCTGATATCGGCCAGCCCTTCCCCGAACCGCATGACTGCACCATCCTCGTCGAACTCGCTGCCACCTCTCCCGCCCTGACCACCGCGCAGGCCGATGGCACCATCCCGCTCACCGATCTGCTGGAATCCACCCTCGCCCAACTGATGGATGAAGGCCTGATCCTGAACGCCCAGATCGCCCGGTCCGAGTCTCAGCGCAGCGCCATGTGGGCGCGCCGCGAAGCCGCAGCCGAAATCGGCGCAGCGGTCAAACCCATGATCGACAGCGACATTGCCGTGCCATTGGACAAGGTCGCCACCTTTCTTGACCGCATCACCCCCCGCCTTGCCACTATCGCCCCCGGCGCCGATACCGTCACCGTCGCCCATCTGGGCGATGGCAACCTGCATTTCTCGGTCTATCCCGGCGATCCGTCCAAGGCCGTCTATGACCGCGTCATTCAGGCGATCGAGGATATCGTGCAAGACCTCGGCGGGTCCTTCTCTGCCGAACATGGCGTGGGCCTGTCCAAGCTCAATTCGATGGACCGCCGCAAAGACCCTGTCGCGCTGGACGTCATGCGCGCCATCAAGACAGCGCTTGACCCGAACACCCTGATGAACCCCGGCAAGGTCATCCCCGCCGCAAAGACCTGATCCCCGAAAGCTTGATTCATGTCCTCGCTTGCCGTGCTGCGCGACCCGACCCTGCGCCTGATCGCCATCGCCTTGCTTCTCTTCGGCGCACTTAACGCCTCGGTCTATCCCTATCAGTCGCTGGTGGGGATCGAACGCATCGGCCTGTCCGAGACGACCTTCGCCCTCGTCCTAGTCGCCGCCTCCGCCGTGTCGGTCACCGCCTCGGTCCTGCTGGGCATCCTCACCGATCAGGGCGCAGGCCGCCGCCGCATCGCGTTGTTGACGGTCACATCCGGCACGGCGGGCGTCGGGCTCATGTACGCC
>PNND01000231.1 GCA_013824045.1 Rhodobacter sp.
AGCGGCAAGCCGCAGCTGACGCCGATGCAGAAGGTGGCGGGGATGGCGATCAGCCCCAGCCACGCCTTGCGCGTCACCGACTCTGCGATGACCCAGACTGTCAGGGTGATGGCCGCGATGGTCAGATCCCAAGTCAGCCCGGTGGTCGATGCGTTCACATACCAGGCGTCGATCAGCCCCGACAGGCCGGTCCCCGTTTCATTCATATAGGTGACGAACCAATACATCGGGTGCACCGCCCCCCAGACGGCCAGCGCGAGCCATACAATCCGGATCGGGGCCATCACAGGCCACCCTGAATGCCGACCCGCGCTTCGCCCGTGATCGCCAAGGTAGATGCAGGGGCCTGTGACGGCGCCACTGGCGCCCCATCCGCACCGCAGGCGGCAAGCAGGATCAGGGCAGAGAGGGAAAACAGGGATTTCATGGCAAGCACACCTTTTGTGGAAACATCATGGAGAATAGCTGATCCGCCCGGCACCCAGTCCGGCCGAAACCGAAGGGGTTACGGTCAATCCATCCGGACCCAAACTTAGCCCGGCATTCAACCGGGGCGAGGAACAGGCCGCAAGGCATAGCGCAAGGGCAATCAGGGCAGGTTTCATCGGTTCATCCGGTGCAGCGGATCGGTGACGGTGATGCCCAGCATCGGGTTGGGCGCGTTCAGATCGGTGCCGAAGGTTGTATTGTCCGACAGCGGAATTGACAGCACGGGAAGGCTACTGTCACCACAGGCCGCAAGCAGAATGAACAGTGGCAGCATGGCAAGGCGCATCCGGGTTCCCGTCATGGCCCAACCTAGCGCCCGGTCGCGCCCCTGTCACGCCAGCCTTTCGCGCCACGCGGCAATCTGCGCGCGCACCTGATCGGGGGCCGTGCCACCATAAGACCGGCGCGACCGGACCGAGTTCTCTACCCCCAGCACATCGAATACGTCGGCGCGGATGCCGGAATGCACGCCCTGCATTTCGGCCAAGGTCAGATCGGGCAGGTCGCAGCCCTTGCCCTCGGCCATCGCGACCAGCGTGCCGGTCACGTGATGCGCATCACGGAAGGGCAGGCCCAGTTCGCGCACCAGCCAATCGGCCAGATCGGTGGCGGTGGAAAATCCGCTTGCGGCTGCGGTTTTCAGCACGTCGCGGTTGGCGGTCATGTCGGTGACCATGCCGGTCATGGCAGCCAAGGCCAGCATCAGCGTATCGGCGGCGTCAAAGACCTGTTCCTTGTCTTCCTGCATGTCCTTGGAATAGGTCAGCGCCAGCCCCTTCATCACGGTGAACAGCGCCACAGTCGCGCCAAGGATGCGCCCCAGCTTGGCCCGCAGAAGCTCTGCCGCATCGGGGTTCTTCTTCTGCGGCATGATCGACGACCCAGTGGTCCAGCGATCCGACAGGCGCACGAAGCGGAATTGCGCGCTGGACCAGATCACCAGTTCTTCGGCAAAACGCGACAGATGCATGGCGCAGATGCTGCTGGCGGCCAGAAACTCCAGCGCGAAATCGCGGTCGGAAACGGAATCAAGGCTGTTGGCCGTGGGCCTGTCAAATCCCAGCGCCTGTGCCGTCATGTGCCGGTCGATGGGGAAGGACGTCCCCGCCAGCGCCGCCGCGCCCAAGGGGCATTCGTTCATCCGCGCCCGCGCGTCGATGAACCGCCCCCGGTCGCGCGACAGCATTTCGACATAGGCCATCATGTGATGCCCCCATGTCACCGGCTGCGCCGTTTGCAGATGGGTGAAGCCCGGCATGACCCAATCCGCCCCCGCCTCGGCCTGCGCCAGAAAGGCGCGCATCAGCGCCTCAAGCCCCGAAATGGCGGCATCGCACTGGTCGCGCACCCAAAGCCGGAAGTCGACCGCCACCTGATCATTGCGCGACCGGGCGGTGTGCAGCCGCCCTGCGGGGGCGCCGATCACCTCTTTCAGCCGGGCCTCCACATTCATGTGGATGTCTTCCAGATCGACGCGGAAAGGGAAATTCCCCGTTTCAATCTCTGACAACACCGTGAGAAGACCTTCCCCGATCGCCTCGGCATCCTTATTGGTCAGGATGCCTGTGGCGGCGAGCATCGCCGCATGGGCGCGTGACCCTGCGATGTCTTGGGCATAGAGCCGTTTGTCGAACCCGATGGAGGCGTTGATCGCCGTCATGATGGCGTCCGGCCCTTCGGCAAAGCGCCCGCCCCACATCTGGTTGGCGGATTTGGCATCAGGGGAAGCGGTCATGGCGATGGCCTTCGGAGGGAAGATGCTGCGGAAATTTCTGGCCGTCCTTTATACGGCCTTGGCCATCGGTGCAAATGCCGCCCTTGCGGGCGATCTGGAAGCCTTGCGCGAAGGCGACATGCGCAAGCTGGCGATTCATGCCGCCCCGGTGGACATTCCCGCCGCCGTGTTTCTGGATGCCCATGATGCCGAGGTGCCACTGGCACAGTGGCAGGGCAAATGGGTGGTGCTGAACTTCTGGGCCACATGGTGCGCGCCCTGCCGCAAGGAAATGCCCTCGCTTCTGCGCCTGCAACAGGCGATGCCCGATCTGGCAGTGCTGCCCGTGGCCACGGGCCGCAACGCCGTGGAAGGGATTGAACGGTTCTATGAAGAGGCAAGCGTGCAGGCCCTGCCCATCCTGCGCGACCCGAAAAGCGAGTTGGCGCGGCCGATGGGCGTGATGGGCCTGCCGGTGACGGTGATCCTGAATCCGCAGGGGCAGGAAGTGGCCCGCCTGATCGGCGACGCCGAATGGGACAGCGCCCATGCGCAGACCATTCTTGCGGCGATGATGGCCGCCAAGTGAATTGCGCGCGCCGGGCGTGCCGCCCGACGCGCATTGCTTTTTTCCGCCGCGCCGCCATTCGGCGGCACGGCGGCAGAGGGGGGCCAGCCCCCCGGCGCGTCCCGCGCCTCCCCCCGGAGTATTTCTCGCCAAGATGAAGATCAGCTGCCTTGCGCCATGGCCGCCACGCGGGCTTGCGCGGGGCATGTGGCGAGGTGGTCATTCACCAGACCTGTCGCCTGCATGAACGCATAGGTGATGGTCGGGCCGCAGAAGGTGAAACCGTCCTTCTTCAGCTGTTTCGATATGGCCTGCGACAGCGGCGTTTCCGTGGGGATGTCGCGCATTGTGGCGGGGCGGTTCTGCAAAGTCCGCCCATCAAGATGCTTCCACAGATAGGGAGAGAAGCCTTCGCGGCCCTCGATCGCCAGATAGGCGCGGGCAGAGCGGATGGTGCCTTCGATCTTGCCCCGATGCCGGATGATGCCGGGATCGGCCAGCAGCCGCGCGACATCCGATTCGCCCCAGCTAGCGATGATCTCGGGCCGGAACCCCGCGAAAGCGGCGCGGAAATTGTCGCGCTTTTTCAGGATCGTGATCCAGCTGAGCCCGGCCTGAAAGCCATCGAGGATCAGTTTTTCCCACAAGGCGCGCGGGTCACGCTCCGGAACGCCCCATTCCTCATCGTGATAGGCCACGTAAAGCGGATCTGTGCCGCACCATGGGCAGCGCTGCGGCATGTCTTGGGCATGGCTGTGCATCGCGGGCTCCCTCTCGCGGATTAATCGGATGTTTACTGGGCAGAGGGCAGGATTGTCACGGGTCTTGCGGGGTTTGGCGATGAAGATGGACAGCGGATCAGGTCTGGCAGAGGGGGCGAGCCCCCTGTCCTTTGCCATTGCGGAAACTGCGGCCGAGGCGGTGGCGATGGTGGCCGAAGCGGTGCGCCTGCGGCGGCTGCGGCTGGCCTATCACCCGGTGGTTCTGGCCGGAAAGCCGGGGCGGATCGGGTTTCATGAAGGGCTGATGCGGGTGCTGGATCCGGGGGGGCGCGTGATCCCGGCCCGCGAATTCATGCATGCGGTCGAAGCGCATGAATTGGGGCGCGAAATTGATTGTGCGGCCTTGGCGATGGGGTTGGATGCGCTGGCACGGCATCCGCTGCTGCGCCTGTCGGTGAACATGTCGGCGCGGTCGGTGGGGTGGCCGCGCTGGATGAAACTGCTCAATGCCGGGCTGGCGCGGCATCCCGGTATCGGTGACCGGCTGATCCTTGAGATTGCCGAGGCCAGCGTGATGACCGTGCCGGAACTGCTGGCCGGGATGATCGCCGAACTGCGGCCCAAGGGCGTGTCTTTCGCGCTGGACGGGTTCGGGGCCGGGGCCTTTGCGCTGCGCCATTTCCGCGAGTTGAGCTTTGACATCTTGAAACTTGATGCCCAGTACAGCCGGAACATTCAGATTCAGGCCGACAATCAGGTGCTGATGGCGGCCTATCTCGCCATTGCGCGGCAATTCGACATGCTGACGGTGGCGCAGGGCGTGGAACAGGCGCCCGAGGCGGACTGGCTGGCGCAGCTCGGCGTCGATTGCCTGCAGGGCTATCATTTCGGCGCGCCAAAGCTGATCCCCGACGGATTGGAACCCGAATCCGCCCCGCCCGGTGCCCGGCCGCCGACAGGTTGACGCTGCGGCAATATGCAAGCGCAAGAATGTTGCTTTTGTTCTCCCCCGCGTCTAGGCCATGCTGCAAGGCGGCGCGGTCACGCGGACCCCGCCCCGATGGGAGAGAAGGGATCAACCATGACCAATGTCGTCATCGTTTC
>PNND01000054.1 GCA_013824045.1 Rhodobacter sp.
TGGACGCCGCAACTGCTAATGACCGCTTCGTCCGCACAGCCGCCCGTCAGCCAGTATGGAGCCTCTGGCCGCAGGGTGTGGCATAGCAGGCCGACTTCCCGGCGCGTCGGATAACTGCAGGCTTGGTTTGATCCGGGGCCTTCGGGCGACAGCATAGATGTGGGTGGTGGGGGGAGGTCCCGGCGCCCGTCAGATCAGGGCGATGCGTTCGCGTTGGGAGGGGTCGGGGTAGGGGCGGTAGAGGCCGATTTCGGCGCTTTCGATCATGGCGTGCATCTTTTCGTAAAGCTGGACCGCGTCATCATCGGCGTCGGCCAGCGCGGTGAAGGCGTCGTCGAGGGCGGCGAGGCCTTCGATCTCGATCTCCAGCACGAAATCGGTGTGGCGGCCGGAGGCGAGGCCGAATTTGCGGCGCATCAGGCGCCAGCCGGATACCAGTTGCAGTTTGGTGAGATGGTCGAGCCAAAGTTCCACAGAATGCGCAAAGGACAGCGCACGAGCCCCCGATTTCAGTTCGATCAAGCAGTGGTATACGTTCACGATCTGTCTCCCATCCGGAATGCGAATCCCGTCCTTGGGATCGCTGCACAGGATGCCGGCGCAATGCCTGTGTTTTTCTTAATACGACCGGGGGCCCGCTTTGCTTAGGGCGGTCTGTTCGAGCCTGCCGCGGGTATCGAGGGGGCGGCATGGCGGGATGCGGGTGGTGGGGGAGGCCCCGGCGCGGGGCTGGGACGGGGTGGGCTCAAGGCTGGCCGTTCCCGGCCTGCCTTGGCGCTTCGCGCTTGTTTTCCAGCGTCCAAGCGACTATAGGCCCGTCATCCAAAGGGCAGAGTCGCGCCTGTTGCCGGTTTTCCGGGGCGGTGGGGCTTTTCCATCAGGATGTCACAAAGACCGGCGGAGCCAACCGCATGGCCAGAAAACCATGACAAAGGACGAACTGCATATGTGCGCGAAAAACGCTATGGAAGAATTTGAAGCCCTTCTGAAGGAGAGCTTCGAGATTGACACCCCCGAAGAGGGAACGGTTGTCAAAGGCAAGGTCATCGCCATCGAGGCGGGCCAGGCCATCATCGATGTCGGCTACAAGATGGAAGGCCGCATCGACCTTAAGGAATTTGCCAACCCCGGTGAGCAGCCCAACATCAATGTGGGCGACGAGGTTGAGGTCTATCTGGACCGCGTGGAGAATGCCCGCGGCGAAGCGCAGATCAGCCGTGAGAAGGCCCGCCGCGAAGAGGCGTGGGACCGTCTTGAGAAGGCCTATGCATCGGAGACCCGCGTCGATGGCGCGATCTTTGGTCGTGTCAAAGGTGGCTTCACTGTCGATCTGGGTGGCGCTGTGGCGTTCCTGCCCGGCTCGCAGGTGGACGTGCGCCCGGTGCGCGATGCTGGCCCGCTAATGGGCATGAAGCAGCCGTTCCAGATTCTGAAGATGGACCGTCGCCGTGGCAACATCGTTGTGTCGCGCCGTGCGATCCTTGAGGAATCGCGTGCCGAGCAGCGTGCCGAGGTTATCGGCAACCTGACCGAAGGCCAGACCATCGACGGCGTCGTGAAGAACATCACCGAATACGGTGCCTTCGTCGACCTCGGCGGCGTGGACGGCCTGCTGCACGTGACCGACATGGCGTGGCGCCGTGTGAACCATCCGTCGGAAATTCTGGCGATTGGCGAGACGATCAAGGTGCAGGTCATCAAGATCAACAAGGAAACCCACCGTATCAGCCTTGGCATGAAGCAGCTGCAGGCCGATCCGTGGGACGCTGTTGAGAAGGCCTATCCGCTGGGTTCGGTCCACAAGGGCCGCGTGACCAACATCACCGATTACGGCGCCTTCGTGGAGCTGGAAGCCGGTGTCGAGGGTCTGGTCCACGTGTCGGAAATGTCTTGGACCAAGAAGAACGTGCACCCCGGCAAGATCGTCTCCACCTCGCAGGAAGTGGATGTGATGGTGCTGGAGATCGACAGCGCAAAGCGGCGTGTGTCGCTGGGCCTGAAGCAGACGCAGCGCAACCCGTGGGAAGTGTTTGCCGAGACCCATCCGGTTGGGTCGGTCATCGAGGGCGAAGTCAAGAACATCACCGAATTCGGTCTGTTCGTCGGCCTCGACAACGATATCGACGGCATGGTGCACCTTTCGGACCTGTCTTGGGATCAGCGCGGCGAGGACGCCATTGCGAACTATCGCAAGGGCGACACCGTCAAGGCTTCGGTCACCGAGGTGGATGTCGAGAAGGAGCGTATCTCGCTTTCGGTCAAGGCGCTGGGTGAAGACAACTTCACCGATGCGGTTGATGGCGTGAAGCGTGGGTCGATTGTCACTGTTGTGGTGACGGCGATCGAAGAGGGCGGCGTCGAGGTGGAATACAACGGCGCGAAGTCGTTCATCCGCCGGTCCGACCTGTCGCGCGACCGGGCCGATCAGCGCCCCGAGCGTTTCCAGGTTGGCGATTCTGTCGACGTGCGCGTGACCAACATCGACCCGAAGACCCGCCGTCTGGGCCTGTCGATCAAGGCGCGCGAGATCGCGGAAGAGAAGGAAGCCGTGGAACAGTACGGCTCGTCCGATTCGGGTGCATCGCTGGGGGATATCCTTGGCGCGGCTCTCAAGGGCGGCAACTGATCCTTTTGGGTTGAATTTGGTGGAAGGCCCCGCAATCGCGGGGCCTTTTGCTTTGGGGCGGGGGCAGGTGGGGAAACAGGGTTGCCGGGCTGCCGCGGGGGCGGGTGCTTTGACGTGCGGTCTCTCGTTTTCGTTGTGCAGTTGGTTTTTTTGCCTATAGTCCAATCCAAACAACAGCGTGGCGACCGGCCAACGGTGAACCACAGGGGGGACTTGGATGATCCGTTCGGAACTGATCCAGAAGATCGCGGATGAGAACCCGCACCTCACGCAGCGGCATGTGGAGCGGATCGTGAACACGGTCTTTGAAGAAATCATCGAGGCGCTGGCCAAGGGGGACCGCGTGGAGCTGCGCGGCTTTGGCGCGTTTTCCGTGAAGGCGCGCGATGCGCGCGTGGGCCGCAACCCGCGGACGGGCGAAGCGGTGAAGGTCGACGACAAGAAGGTGCCGTTTTTCAAGACTGGCAAGCTCTTGCGCGACCGCCTGAACGGCAAGGGCTGAGATTTCCTGTCTGATGTCTTGCGCGCCGGGTGTGGGGGCGCGATAGTCGGGGCCTACCCATCGGGAGGCCCGGATGCTGCGCTATTTCCGCTATCTGCTGATCGCTGCCATCTTGCTGCTGTTGCTGACGGTGGCGCTGGCCAATCGCACGGTGGTGCCGGTGCGGTTCCTGCCCGAGGATGTGGGGGCGCTGTTTGGCGTGACCTGGCAGATGGAATTGCCGCTGTTTCTGGTGATTCTGGGCGGCGTGGTGGCGGGCGTGCTGATCGGGTTCACCTGGGAATGGCTGCGCGAGCACAAGTATCGCAAGACCGCGAGCCAGCGCGGCAAGGAATTGGCGCGGCTGGAGCGCGAGATGGAAGTGATGCGCGATTCGTCGAGCGTGCCGAAGGATGAGATCCTGTGCCTGATCGACAAGCCCCGGAAGGCCGGGTGATCCCATGGGCGAGGTGCGGGTGAAGATCTGCGGTCTGCGGACCGTGCAGGATGTTGCTGCCGTGGCATCGGCCGGGGCGGCCTATGCGGGCTTTGTGTTCTTTGCGAAATCGCCGCGCCATCTGACGGTGGAGGAGGCCGCCGTGCTGGCGCTGGCCGCACCGCCGGGGTTGGCGAAGGTGGCGCTGGTGGTGGATGCGGATGACGCGGCGCTGGATGCCATCGTGGAGGGCGTGGCGCTGGATATGCTGCAACTGCATGGCCATGAAAGCCCGGAGCGGGTGGCAGAGGTGCGGGCGCGCTATGGGCTGCCGGTGATGAAGGCGGTGGGCGTGGCGGATGAGGGCGATCTGGCGGCGCTGTTTGATTACTCGACCGTGGCGGATCAGATCCTGATCGATGCCAAGCCGCCCAAGGGGGCGGCGCTGCCGGGGGGGAACGGGTTGTCCTTCGACTGGCGGCTGGTGGCGCAGCGGCGCTGGCTGAGGCCGTGGATGCTGGCCGGGGGGCTGACGGCAGAGAATGTGGCCGAGGCGGTGCGGCTGACCAATGCGCGGCAGGTGGATGTGTCGTCGGGGGTGGAAAGCGCGCCCGGACAGAAGGATGCCGCGAAGATCGCAGAGTTCGTCCGGGCGGCGGGGTGACCCCGGGGGGAGCGTCCCGGGGTCTGGCGATTACATCGCGGGCAGGATGGTCAGGTCGCGGACCGGATCGGTGGTGCCGGTGATGGCGATGGTGCCGGAGACAGAGCCGGTGGCGAGGTCGAGCAGGTGCAGACCCCCCAGCGCGGCGACATAGGCTGTGTTGGTGCCATCGGCAGTGGTGGCCACATCCATCGCAACCGGGCCTTCCAGCGTGACACCCAGCGCACCGATGGTGGCGAGCGTGCCGTCATTCGGGGCGGTCTGCTGCAGGAGCGCGTTCAGACCGGCGTCGATGTCATACATCGCGGTCTTTTCCGGCTTGCCGTAGCTGTTGGTATAGGCGACCGCCACGACCATCGGGGTGGCCGCGGCATTGGCGTCTGTGGGG
>PNND01000110.1 GCA_013824045.1 Rhodobacter sp.
CTTCAGCGCCACAACATCATCGGCATCCCGCGCCCGCGTCAGCCATTCGTTCGAGGTGGGCGACTCCAGCGACCGAACCAGCCGTTCCACCGTGCCAAACTCCAGCCCGGCATTGCGCCAGTGCAGTTTCTTGACCGGCGAGAAGCGGTGGTTTTCGATGGCATCCACCATCTCGTCATCCAGCGGCCGCGCCTCGCCGGTAATGCCGAAGGTGCCGTTTTCCGTATGCCGCCCCGCGCGGCCGGCGATCTGTGCCAGTTCTTGCGGGAAAAGCGCCCGCATCCGGCGGCCATCGAATTTCGCGGTAGAGGAAAAGGCAACGTGGCGGATATCGAGGTTCAGGCCCATGCCGATGGCATCGGTCGCCACCAGATAATCCACATCGCCGTTCTGATAGAGCGCCACTTGCGCGTTGCGGGTGCGCGGCGACAGCGCCCCCATGACCACCGCGCAGCCGCCTTTTTGGCGGCGGATCAGTTCGGCGATGGCATAGACGTTTTCAACGGAAAAGCCCACGATGGCGCTGCGTGCGGGCATGCGGCTGATCTTTTTCGAACCTGACCATGTGAGCGTCGACAGCCGGTCGCGTTTGGTGAAGCTTACCCCCGGCACCAGCGCGGCAATCGCGCCGCGCATCGTGTCAGAACCAAGGAACAGCGTTTCATGCAGGCCGCGCGCGCGCAGCAGACGGTCGGTGAAGACATGCCCGCGTTCCGGATCGGCGCAGAGCTGAATTTCGTCCACGGCCACGAAATCGGCCCCGATTTCCAGCGGCATCGCCTCGACCGTGCAGACCCAATATTGTGTCCGCTCCGGCACGATGCGTTCTTCGCCCGTCACCAGCGCCACGACGGAGGGGCCGCGTTGGGCGACGATGCGATCATAGACCTCGCGCGCCAACAGGCGCAGCGGCAGGCCGATGACGCCCGTCCGATGCGCCAGCATCCGTTCGATCGCGTAATGGGTCTTGCCGGTGTTCGTCGGTCCGAGAACCGCCGTAACCCGTCCGGTCATGGCCATGATCTTGCTGCCTTACAGGTCTTGCCCGGCGGTATCCGTTTCCAGACGTTTCACCGACTCGATTACCCCCTGCAGATGGGGATGTATAGCCAAGGCTGCCTTATAGGCCTCTAGCGCTTTTTCGGGCTGTTCGAGTTGTTCAAAGATCATTCCCAAACCGGACAGTGCCCCGAAATGGCGCGGGTTCAGCGTCAGGGTGCGTGCGATGTCGTTCACCGACGGGCCAAGATCGCCCACGGTGAAATAGGCGGTGGCCCGAGCATTCCAGCCTTCGGCGAAATCGGGGGCGTGGTCGGTCAGAGCCGTGAAATGGTCAATGGCCGCGGCGGTATCGCCCGCCTCCATCGCGTCGCGCCCGCGCTGGAGCAGCAGATCCATGGCCGGGGAGCCGGATTTGGACCATTCGTTCCAGATCTCGCGTTCGATCCGCGCGGCGCCCTGCGCATCGCTGTCTTTCAGTTCCTGATATAGCTCATCGAGCGCGGGTGTTTGTGCGGCCAAGGGCGCGGTCGCGCAGAAAAGCAGCACAAGTGCCGCAACGACATGATTGTGTAACCGGCGAAGCGCTTTCATAACCCAAAGGTAACGCAACCGCGCAAAAAGACCAGCCTTGCACGGTCACGACCAAGCGATGGAGAAGATGAATGAGCGAAGTGATTGACGCCGCCGTAACCGCCCTGACCGCCAAACTGAATGGCAGCTTTGACGGTGTGGCGAAGTTCGTGATTCCCGGCGAAGGGGCGATTATGATGGATGCCAGCGGCGTGCGCGCCGGGGATGAAGAGGCGGAGGTGACGCTGACCGCCTCGACCGAGACGTTTCAGGCGATTCTTTCCGGTGACATGAACCCGACCATGGCCTTCATGACCGGCAAGCTTTCGGTTGACGGGTCCATGGGCCTTGCGATGAAGCTGGGTTCCGTTCTGTCGTGACAACGCCCGCCCCGTTTTTTGCCGACCTCGCCGATGGCCCCGAGGGCGGGCGGGCGGTCTGGGCCGAGACGCCGGACCGTGTTCGTATACGCATCGGGATATGGGCGGGCGGCGAGAGCGGCACGGTCCTGCTGATGCCGGGCCGGACGGAGTATGTCGAGAAATACGGCCGCACCGCGCGCAATCTGCTGGCGCGCGGCTATGCGACGGTTGCTGTGGACTGGCGCGGGCAAGGCCTCGCGGCGCGGGCGCTGCCGGACAGGTTGGTGGGCCATGTTGGCGATTTTGACGAGTATCAGCGCGATGTGGATACGCTGATTGCGGTGGCGCAAAAGGACGGGCTTCCCCGCCCCTATTTCCTGCTCGGTCATTCGATGGGTGGCTGCATCGGGCTGCGCGCCCTGATGCGTGGCGCGCCGGTGAATGCGGCGGTGTTTTCAGCGCCGATGTGGGGCATCAGCATGGCGGCATGGATGCGGCCCGTGGCGCATGTCGTATCCGCGCTAGCGCGGCCTTTCGGGCAGGCGCATCGCTTTGCGCCCGGCACGAATGACAAGACCTATATCGCCACGGCCACCTTTCAGGGCAATGTGCTGACCACCGATCCCGACATGTGGGACTACATGCACCACCAGATCCGGACCGAGCCGGATCTTGCGCTGGGGGGGCCCAGCCTTGGATGGCTACGCGCGGCGCTGCGGGAATGCGGGGCGCTGGCGGCGATGCGGTCGCCCGGGGTTCCCTGCATCACGGCCTTGGGCACAGCCGAGAAGGTGGTGGATGTCGCTCCGATACATCTGCGCATGGCGGCTTGGCCTGGGGGGCGGCTGGATATCTATGCGGGCGCGGAACATGAGGTTCCGATGGAATTGCCCGCGCATCGGGACCGGTTCCTGGATGAAGCGGCCAGGCTTTTCGCGGCCCATCGCTGAGGCCGCGAAATCCTGTCAGATGTTGATCTGGCTGAACCCGTCGCGCAAAGCGCGGCTCCAGGCTTCGGACATGGCGCGGAATTGTTCATCCCCGGCCTCGATCCGGCGGGTGTAGGAGACCTGACAGGCATCCTTTTCGATCACGCAAAGATCGAGCGGCATTCCCACGGAAAGGTTTGATCTTAAAGTAGAATCCATCGACAGAAGCACGGCCTTCTGGGCATCAGCCAGCGAGGTGGAGCGTTTGACCACCCGGTCGAGGATCGGCTTGCCGTATTTGTGTTCGCCGATCTGCAGGAAGGGGGTGTCTTCGGTTGCTTCGATGAAATTGCCTTCGGGATAGATGAGGAACATCCGCATCGCCCCACCCCGCCTTTGGCCCGCCACGATCATCGATGCCGTCACCCCCTGCATGGCAGAGATCTTTTCATCGATATCTTCGCGCACCTTGGCCAGCATGTTGCCGATGATTTCCGCCACCTTCAGCATGGTGGGGGCCTTCATGATCGACTGGGTTTCATCTGATTCGGGGTCTTCGATCGCTTCGCGGAGGCGGGCGATGGTGGTTTGCGTGACCGACAGGCTGCCTGCCGTCATGATGGCAATCACCCGTTCGCCGCGTTCTTCGTACAGAAACATCTTGCGATAGGTGGATATGTTGTCCAGCCCCGCATTGGTGCGGGTGTCGGACAGCAACACGATACCTTCATTGAGCATGAGGCCCACGCAATAGGTCATAATCTTCCCCTGATGATGCGCCGAGCCTATTGCTGCAAGCTTTGGATCGCAACCGTAACATCCAAACTTTCGCTGCCAAGACCGCGCGCCGTGCCACGGATGGGCGCTGCATCCTGTGCATCCAGACCCGAGCCCAACCGGATATAGCGTTCATCCGGGCAGCAGCGGTTGGCAGGGTCGAACCCGACCCAGCCCAGACCGGGGATGAAGACCTCGCCCCAAGCATGGGCGGCCTCATGCGCGGTGCCATCGGATGTGGCGAAAAGGTAGCCTGACACATAGCGCGCCGGCATCCCGAGCACGCGGGCGCAGGCGATGAGAGCATGAGCGTGATCCTGACAGACGCCTTCGCCCAGCGCCAGCGCCTCGGCCGCAGTGGTATGGGCATGGGTGGCGCCGGGGGTATAGGCGATGGCATCCGAGACGGCCGCCGACAGGCGATGCGCGGTGGCGAGAGGGCCTTCCGCATCCCGTGACTGTTCCGCCAGCGCGGTGAGCGCGGTATCCGCCGTGGTGGGCGGGCTGTCCACAAGATAGACCTCGGGCGGGACGATTTCGCGGTGCCCGCGCAGAAGGCCCGCCAGATCAAAGGTTTCGACTATTCCGGATACGTGAACCTCGATCTCGCTGACCGGGCCCTTCACTGTCCAGGATTGCACGCGGTCGCCCGCGCCATCGCGGAAGGTGCCGCCTTGCAGCCCATCGCTGACGGTGACCTTCCAGCTGCGCACCTTTTGCCCATCAAAGGCGGAGGGTGTCAGGCGGTGGCTTTGCATCACCGCCCGCACCGGTTTGTCATAGCTGTAGCGCGTGACATGATCGACCGAGAGCAGCATCAGCGCATATCCCCACTGAGATAGGTTTCGTGGATTTGCGAGCCCAGACCGGCCATGTCGCGGATGAAGCGCGACAGGAATTCGTGCAGGCCTTCGTCAAAGATGTCATCCTCGCGCGTGTCGCGCAGGGC
>PNND01000402.1 GCA_013824045.1 Rhodobacter sp.
AATACTTCGATGCCGAAGGCAACCTGCAGTTCCAGGCCGCCCGCATCGTCTGCCTTGCGGGCAACACCTTCGAATCGCCTCGCCTTCTGCTGAACTCGGCCTCGTCGATGTTCCCCAACGGGCTTGCCAACTCTTCCGATCAGGTGGGTCGCAACTACATGCGCCACACCACCGGATCGGTCTACGGCATCTTCGACAAACCGGTGAAGATGTGGCGTGGCACCACGATGGCAGGCATCGTCCAAGACGAGGCCCGCCACGATCCATCCCGCGGCTTTGTTGGCGGGTATGAACTGGAAACCCTCGCGCTGGGCCTGCCCTTCATGGCGGCCTTCCTTAACCCCGGCGCATGGGGCCGCGGCTTCACCACCGCGCTCGACCATTATGAAAACATGGCCGGGATGTGGATCGTGGGCGAAGACATGCCGCAGTCGACCAACCGCGTCACGCTGTCGGACGCGACCGATCAGTACGGGCTCAAGGTGGCCAACGTGCATTTCGACGATCACCCGAACGATGTCGCGATGCGCAACCACGCCTACAAGCAGGGCATGGCGATCTACGATGCCGTGGGGGCAACCCGGTCCTTCCCGACCCCGCCCTATCCCAGCACGCACAACCTCGGCACCAACCGCATGTCGGAAAGGCCCGAGGATGGCGTCTGCAACAAATGGGGCCAAACGCATGACATCGCGAACCTGTTCATCTCGGACGGCTCGCAGTTCACCACGGGCGCGGCGGAAAACCCGACGCTGACCATCGTGGCACTTGCCATCCGTCAGGCCGATCACATCGCCCGCGAAATGGCCGCAGGCACCATCTGACCCCTCCGGTCAGACAGGAAAGGGCGGCCCCGAACAGGGCCGCCCTTTTCCTTTTCCGCCGCGACTCAGGGTTAACAGACCCGTCACCCCCCGTTCGCTGCGTGCATACAGTTTGCTGCACTGCGCGTCTGCACCGGCTGCTGCACGGTCGGCAACATGGTTAATTCCCGCTCCGCTTCACGCTGGCGGTCACGTAATTGACCGAAAGATCCTTCGCCGAAAGCGACCAGGACCAGCTTACAGGGTTGAAAACCATGCCTTTTCTGTCCACCGGCCGCAGTCCCGCCTGCTCGATCAGGGCATAAAGCTCATCCGGGGTGATGAACTTCTGCCAATCATGCGTCCCCTTGGGCAACCACCGCATCACATACTCCGCCCCCACTATCGCCATGACAAAGCTCTTGGGGTTCCGGTTTAAGGTGGAGCAGATCATCAACCCATTGTCTTTCAACAACATCTGGCACGCTGTCAGATAGGCCAGCGGGTCCGCGACATGCTCAACAACTTCCATATTGAGAACAACATCAAACCGCTCCCCCGCCGCTGCCATATCCTCGGCTGTGGTATGTCGGTAATCGATCCGCAACCCGGACTGTTCCGCATGCACCATCGCCACCGGAATATTCCGCGCCGCCGCATCCGCCCCCACGACATCGGCCCCCAGCCGCGCCATGGGTTCCGACAAAAGCCCGCCGCCGCAGCCAATATCCAGTATTCTCAACCCCTTGAAGGGCAGGGGCTGGGTCAGATCACGGTCAAACTCAGCCGCGATCTGCTGGGTGATATAGTCCAACCGGCAGGGATTGAGCATGTGCAACGGCTTGAACTTGCCGTTCGGATCCCACCATTCGGCGGCCATCGCCTCGAACTTTGCAACCTCTGCCGGGTCTACCGTCGATGTTACCGTCATGGCGTCCTCTTGTTTAACTTTGGTTCAACAGTTTTGCGCGTTATATAGGGCATCGATGGATCACAGATCAGGCCAAAAGCGCGCAGTTGAATTTCTCTACCCGCCGATCGACCCTTTCGATCAGCGCGTCATCGTCATGGCCGATGGTCACCGCATCTATGTCGAACAATGCGGCAATCCAAATGGCATCCCGGTCGTCGTCCTGCATGGTGGTCCGGGCGGCGGCTGCAGCCCGGCCATGCGGCGCTACTTTGACCCGGCCGTGTTCCGCGTGATCCTGTTCGATCAGCGCGGATGTGGCCGCTCTCGCCCCCATGCCGTGGTGATCCAGAACACCACATGGCACCTCGTTGCCGATATCGAAGTGATCCGCAAGGAACTGGGAATCGACCGCTGGATCTGCTTTGGCGGCAGCTGGGGTGCCACGCTTGCGCTGATCTACGCCATCACCCATCCCGATCGTGTGACTCACATGGTCCTGCGCGGCGTCTTTCTGATGACGCGGTCTGAGCTTGACTGGTTCTATGGCGGCGGGGCAGGGGCTTTCTTCCCCGAACTTTGGGCGCGCTTCGTAAGCGCCATCCCGTCGGATGAACGCGGCAACCTGATCGCCGCCTATCACCGCCGCCTGTTTTCTGGCAACGTGATGGAGGAAACCCGCTTTGGCCGCATCTGGGCCAATTGGGAAAACGCGCTGGCCTCCATCCACCATGATGGCCCGCTGGGTGAAAGCCCCGCTGAATACGCCCGCGCCTTTGCCCGGCTGGAAAACCATTACTTCTATAACGGCGGCTTTCTCGAAGAAGACGGCTGGATCCTGCGCGAAAAGGCCCGCATCAAGCACATCCCCGCCACCATCATTCAGGGCCGCTACGATATGATCTGCCCGCCCGTCTCCGCATGGAAACTGGCACAAGGCTGGGATCATTGCGAAATCCGCCTGATTCCCTTTGCCGGCCACGCCCTTTCCGAACCCGGCATCAGCGAAGGCCTTGTCCGCGCCATGGATGGTTTGCGCCGGTTCTGACCAAACCCCTTGCAGACTCGGCCCCTGATCCGTATATCCCCTCTCAACAGCGGTGTCGGGGTCCAAACCCGGCCCCACCGAACCTGACACGCGGGCCTGTGAGCCCGCTTTTTTGTTTCCAACGGAACCCTGCCAGACCCAATGACCGATCTGATCGCCAAGACTGCCATCGACCGCCGCCTCGCGGACATCGTCAGCCCCGTCATCGAGGGGCTGGGGTTTGAACTGGTGCGCATCCGTCTGATGGGCGGGCGCACCCGCATTCTGCAGATCATGGCCGACCGCCCCGATGGCGGGATCGAGGTGGACGATTGCGCCACCATCTCCACCGCCGTCTCCGCCGTGCTGGATGTCGAAGACCCGATCGAAGAAAACTATGTCCTCGAAGTCTCCTCCCCCGGCATCGACCGCCCGCTGACGCGGTTGAAGGATTTCGACATGTGGGTGGATTATGAGGCCCGGATCGAGACGACCGAACTGATCGATGGCCGTCGCCGCTTCAAGGGCACGCTGCAAGGCACAGAAGGCGACGAAGTGCTGATCGAGATCGAAGAAGGCGGCCAACCCTTGACCATCGGCCTGAAATTCGACTGGCTGTCAGACGCCAAGCTGATCCTGACCGATGAACTGATCGCCGAGATGTTGCGCCAGCGCAAAGCCTCTGGTGCCATCGACGAAAGCCAGTTCACCGATATCGAAGAATTCGAAGGCGAAGAGGAAGAACCTTCCGACGCGCCTGAAACCAAACACTGACGAAGCCCGGAGGCCATCATGGCAATCACCTCTGCGAACCAGCTTGAACTCCTGCAAACGGCCGAGGCCGTGGCCCGGGAAAAGATGATCGACCCGGATCTGGTGATCCAGGCGATGGAGGAGTCGCTCGCCCGCGCCGCCAAGTCGCGCTACGGCAGCGATCTCGACATCCGCGTCCGGATTGATCGCAAGACGGGCCGCGCCACCTTTGCCCGCATCCGCACCGTCGTGGAAGATGAGGCTGTGGAGAACCACCACGCCCAGCTGACGCTGAAGCAGGCCAAGGCCATCAAGGCCGATGCCGCGCTCGGGGATGAAATCATCGACGAAGTGCCGCCCGTCGATCTGGGCCGCATCGCCGCGCAATCCGCCAAGCAGGTAATCCTGCAAAAGGTGCGCGAAGCGGAACGCGACCGTCAGTTCGAAGAATTCAAGGATCGCCGTGGCACCATCATCAACGGTGTGGTCAAGCGCGAAGAATACGGCAACATCATCGTCGATATCGGCCGTGGTGAGGGCATCCTGCGCCGCAACGAAAAGATCGGCCGCGAGGCCTATCGCCCGAATGACCGCATCCGCTGCTTCATCAAGGATGTCCGCCGCGAAGCGCGCGGCCCGCAGGTTTTCCTGTCGCGCACCGACCCGATGTTCATGGCCGAACTGTTCAAGATGGAAGTGCCCGAAATCTATGACGGCATCATCGAAATCAAGGCCGTCGCCCGTGATCCGGGCTCGCGCGCCAAGATCGCCGTGATCAGCTATGACAATTCCATCGATCCCGTCGGTGCCTGCGTCGGTATGCGCGGCAGCCGCGTGCAGGCCGTGGTGAACGAATTGCAGGGCGAAAAGATCGACATCATTCCGTGGAACCAGGATCAGGCCACGTTCCTTGTGAACGCGCTGCAGCCTGCCGAAGTGTCCAAGGTCGTGATCGATGAAGAAGCCGGCAAGATCGAGGTGGTCGTCCCCGACGAACAGCTTTCGCTGGCCATCGGCCGCCGTGGCCAGAACGTGCGCCTTGCCTCGCAGCTGACCGGTCTCGAC
>PNND01000206.1 GCA_013824045.1 Rhodobacter sp.
CGTCGGCGCGAACATATCCACGATCTGGCGCGTGAAATATTCCACCCGCCGCCGGTCGGCCGCGTCGAGCGTTTCCATGTCACCCACCGCCTCGGTGATTGCGGCGGCGTTCATCAGGTATTGCTGCTTGAGGTAGTTGAAGAACGGATGGCTCTGCCACAGCGGGTTGGCAAAGCGGCGATCGGCGGGCGTCGGGTCTGGCGGCGCCTTCAGCTCGCCCTTGGACAGCACCTGCTGCGCCTCGACGTAATGCTTCAGGCTTTTGCCCCAATAGCTGATCTGATGTTCCAGAACTTTGGCCGGGTTCTGCATCATCTCGGCCAGATAGGCGGCGGCTGCTTTCATGTAGACGTCGTTCGAGGGGCCGTGCAGCGCGGTATCCACCTGCTTTCGCTTGGCCATCGCGGCAACAAGGCGCTGTGACAACGCTTCGACCTTGGCGAGATTCTCGTTCAATCTGACGAGCCGCTCGCCTGCGTCGTTCTCTTCCGTTGTCATGCGAAAAATTCCCCCCTATCCTCGCCGCTGCGCAGCATACCGCCGCCTGTCCGGGGGGGGAAGCTGCGAATATGTTCGTCTGCCCCTTCCGGACCAGGAGACTCGCCTTGCGGTATATGTACACCTACGACCTGATGGAAACGACCCGCAACACGAATGAGTGGCTTGGCGCCACAGCGCGTGCCATGGCGTCTTACCCCGCTTTTGCCATGTCGATGAACCCGGTGCTGCCCCTGATGGCCGCCTGGGGCGAGGTGACGGAGCGGACCTTCCGCCGCATGGTTGCCAAGCCCGACTGGGGCATCCGCTCCATCGTGGGGCCAGACGGCACCGATCATCTGGTCGATGTGAAGACCGTGGTGGAAAAGCCTTTCGGCAATCTGGTGCAATTCTTCGTCCGCCGCCGTGCGCCGATGGCGCGCAAGATCATGCTGGTGGCGCCCATGTCGGGCCATTACGCCACGCTGCTGCGCTCCACCGTCGCATCCCTGCTGCCCGATGCAGATGTCTATGTCACCGACTGGCACAATGCGCGCGACATCCCGGTGTCTGCGGGCAAGTTCGACGTCGAGGATTACACCCTCTATCTCGTTGATTTCATGCGGGAACTCGGGCCAGAGGTGAACGTGATCGCCGTCTGCCAACCCGCCCCGCTGACACTGGCCGCCACGGCCTATCTGGCCGCCGAAGACCCGTCCGCACAGCCGCGCAGCCTGACGCTGATCGGCGGGCCGATCGACCCGGATGCCGCCGCGACCGAGGTCACGGATTTCGGCCGTCGCGTGACGATGGGGCAGCTGGAGCAGACCGTGATCCAGCGCGTTGGGTTCAAATACAAGGGTGCCGGACGGCTGGTCTATCCCGGCTTGATGCAGCTGCAAAGCTTCATCTCGATGAACGCTGAACGCCATTCCAAGGCCTTTGCCGAACAGATCATGCGCGCCGCGCGGGGGGAGTCGTCAGACCATGACGCCCACAACCGCTTCTATGACGAATACCTCGCCGTGATGGACATGACGGCGGAATTCTACCTGTCGACCGTCGAGCGGATCTTCAAGAACCGCGAAATTGCGCTCAACGAATTCACCGTGAATGGCAAGAAGGTGGACATCGGCGCAATCACGCAGGTGGCGGTGAAAACCGTCGAAGGCGCGAATGACGATATCAGCGCGCCGGGGCAATGCGTGGCGGCGCTGGATCTGCTGACGGGCTTGCCTGATTCGAAAAAGGCCAGCCATCTCGAACCCGGCGCAGGGCATTACGGCATTTTCGCAGGCAAGAGCTGGCGGTTGAACATCCGCCCGCTGGTTCTGAACTTCATCGATGCGAATGCGGAACCGCCGAAAGTGCGCAAGCCGAAGGTCAGCCTGGCCTCTTCGCAATAGAGCGCAGCATCATGGGGCCATTGAGGAACGCCTCAATGGCCGCCGTGACGGCTTCAGGTTGCTCCAGCATCGGCAGATGGCCCGCGCCTTCGATCACGGTGAGCTTTCCATAGGGCGCAAGTTGTGCCGCGAAATCCTGACGGCGCAGCGGAACCAGCCGATCCTCTGCCCCGGCGATGATGAGCAGGGGCAGGTTCGCACGGCGCAACGTCTTTTGCTGATCCGGGCGGCGTTGCAGGGCGCGGCTCTGGCGCAGGAACACCCCCTCGCCCAGCGTCAGCGCCATATCGAGCAAAAGCGCCATGATCTCATTCCGCCATTCGCTGGGGGCAAAGGCGGCTTCGGGATATTCCTGCGCCACCACCTCTTTCAACCGTCCGGCCTTGGCGGCGACGATGCGCGCTTCGCGCGCCGCCGCTGTCGCCGGCGGTTCGGCCAGCGGGTCGGTGCTGATCAGCACCGCACGGCTGGCGCGGCCCTGATCCCGGCCCAGATCCCGGCGCAGGATATCCAGCGCGATATCCCCGCCCAGCCCATGCCCGATCAGGATAAATTTCGGCGGTGCAGTGGCAAGGATCGCCTCGGACATCTGTTCCACCGTTTCGCCCCGCGCAGGGACGGCGATATGGATCGGGTGCCGTGCCCCCAGATGTACGATCTGCGGCAGAAACACCCGGGCATCGCATAGCAGGCCGGGCAGAAAGAGGATCGGTTCCGTCACAGCCCCCGCGCCCAATCGGTGATGAGGTCGATCACGGCCTCTGTCTGACCGGGGCTGAGGATATCGCCCGCGATCACATGCGCATAGGGATCGTCATCCCCCTGCATTTCGCGCAGTTCAACCTGCACAGGCCCTCCCCAGGCATCGATCACCGGGGGGATGCGGTCGGGATCGATCACCTGATCCGCGGGCGCGAACAGGAACAGCGCGGGCGTCGTGACCTGCCCGTAATCGGCGGCGCGGGCGGCGCGGATCAGGCGGGCCATGGGATAGAGCGCCACGGTCGGATATTCCGTGGTCCAGTGCCGGCCCTGTTCGGCATTCAGCGGGGTAAAGCGTCGGGTTTCCCCGGCCACGCGTATGCCCCAGCTTTCGATGAAGGGCGCATCCAAGAGCCATTGCGCAGGCGCATGGACCCCGAAATTGGGCGAGATCAGAACCGTTCCCGCCAGCCCCCCGTTCAGCGCCGGATCCGTCGCCGCCAGCGCGGCCAGCGTGCCGCCGGTGGAGGTGCCCATCACGATCACCCGGTCACCCAGACGGCGCCCGATGGCCATTGCCTCGGCCATGTCGAACAGCCAATCCTCGGCGCTGGCCAAAGCCATCGCCTTGCCGTCGCGCCCGTGGCCCGCAAGGCGCGTGTAGAACAGGTTCGCGCCAAGGTTCCGCGCCACCTCATCCGGCACGGGGCGGATCTCGGCGGGGCCTGCGGAAAAGCCATGGATATAGACGATGGCGAGCGGGGTCTTTGCCCCCTTGTCGCCTGCCCAGAGGATGCGCTTGCCGTCACCCGGGCGGATGTCGGGAATTTGCTGTTCTCGGGCGGTGATCCACCCCTCCGGGTCGGCCGGAATGTCGGCTTCTGAAAAGGCGATGGTGCGGTCCAAGCCTGTTCGCGGCACCGCAAACCACAGCACCGCGACGCCAATCACCAGCGCCAGCAGGCCACGGCCAAGCCATTTTCCGAATGCCCGCATCACATTGCACCGCTGACGTGATCAACACTATCCGCGATCATGGCAAGGCAATCGGGCGTTGAAAAGCGGTGATCGGCCCCTTTCACCAAAGTCAGCCGGAAATCGGGGCAATCGGTGTGATCCATCAGGCGCAGCGCCACGGCAGGCGGCACATCGGTATCTGCCGTGCCTTGCAGGATGCGCACAGGAAAGGGCAGCGACAGCGGCGCGCGCAAAACAAGGTGGCGGCGGCCATCCTCGATCAAGCGCCGTGTGATCGGATAGCCCTCGGGCGAATAGTCCGACGGGATGGTAATCTGCCCGTCCCGCATCAGCGCCGCACGCTGCGCCTCATCAAATCCCGCCCACATGCTGTCTTCGGTAAAATCCGGCGCCGGGGCTATGCCGACCATCCCGGCAATGCGGTCGGGCATCGCCTTCGCCACCAGCAATGAAATCCACCCGCCCATCGACGATCCGACCAGAACCTGCGGCCCCTCGGTCAGGGCGGCGATCACGGCCAGCGCATCCTCGGCCCAGTCGCCGATGGACCCCTCCTCAAAGGCCCCCGAAGATTGCCCATGGCCAGAGTAATCAAACCGCAGGAAGGCACGCCCCTGCGCCGTGGCCCAGTCCTGCAGGAACTGCGCTTTGGTGCCCGTCATGTCCGACATGAAGCCGCCCAGAAACACCACCCCCGGCCCCTGCCCTTCGGTGCGGGCATAGGCGATGCGGCGATCTTGCGGGGTGGTGAGCGTGTCGGTCATGGCGTGCCTCCGTCTTCAGCCAACCTCATAACAGGCAGACCGGGGCATCAGAAGCCCGCGCGGCAAGGCCGCCGCGCAACAGCGCGTGACCGCAGGCCCGCCAACAGCCCCGGGGCAGTTGACAATCCTTTCCCGCCCGCGCAGGAAAGCGCGACATAACCCGCAGCCGGGCGTTCCGTGGGCGCCAAACCGACGAGGAGAGCC
>PNND01000189.1 GCA_013824045.1 Rhodobacter sp.
CGCCCGCATCCAGCGCGCGCTGATGCGTGTGCAGGCCGGGGTATTTCGGCAAGAGCGACGGGTGGATGTTCAGCATCCGCCCCGCGAACCGTTTCACGAAAGCGGGCGTCAGCACCCGCATGAAGCCTGCAAGGCACACAATATCCGGCTGGGCGGCAAGGATAGGCTCCAGCAGTGCCGCCTCGAACGCCCCCCGATCCCCGCCAAAAGGCCGATGATCCACCGCCGCTACAGCCACGCCCAGTGCGGCGGCCTTCTCCAGCCCCGCCGCACCCGGATCGTTCGATGCCACCAGCACCGGCCGCGCCGGATGGTCGCTCCCCAGCATATCCCGCACCAGCGCCAGCATGTTCGACCCACCCCCGGAAATCAGGATGGCGACGCGCGCTGTCACAGGATCTTGCCCGAGTAGACCACACCCTCACCCGGCACCACATGGCCAAGCGTCACCACCGTCTCGCCCATTTCCGCCAGCAGCGCGGCAATCGCCTCGGCTCGGTCCGGTCTCACCACAAGGATCATCCCGATTCCGCAGTTGAAGGTCTTGAGCAGTTCGGCCTGCGTCATGTTCGCCGTCGTCGCCAGCCAGCGGAACACCGGCGGCAGGGTCCATGCGTTCAGGTCAATCGCGCAGGCCAGCCCCTCGGGCAGCACGCGCGGCGGGTTCTCGGTCAAGCCGCCCCCGGTGATATGGGCCAGCCCATGCACACCGCCCGACCGGATCGCGGCCAGCGCCTGCTTCACATACAGCCGCGTCGGCGCCAGCAGCGCCTCACCCAGCGCACCTTCGGAAAACGGCGACGGCGCATCCCAGCCCAGCCCAGACAGTTCCACCACCTTGCGCACGAAGCTGTAGCCGTTCGAATGCACCCCGTTCGAGGCCAGCCCAAGCAGCACATCGCCCTCGGCCACGCCTGCAGGCAGATCAGAACCCCGCTCCATCGCGCCCACGGCGAACCCGGCAAGGTCGAAATCGCCCTTGTGATACATCCCCGGCATTTCCGCCGTCTCGCCCCCGATCAGCGCACAACCCGACGCCTCGCAGCCCGTGGCGATGCCTTCGATGATCCGCGTGGCCTGATCCACATCCAGCTTACCGGTTGCGAAATAGTCCAGAAACAGCAAGGGCTCCGCCCCCTGACAGACCAGATCGTTCACGCACATAGCGACAAGGTCGATCCCGATCGTATCCACATTCCCGGTGTCGATGGCGATGCGCAGCTTGGTGCCCACCCCATCGGTCGCGGCCACAAGGATCGGGTCGCTATAGCCTGCCGCCTTCAGATCGAACAGCGCGCCGAACCCGCCCAAACCCGACATGCTGCCCGACCGCGCGGTGCGCTTGGCGGCGGGCTTGATCCGTTCGACCAGCGCATTGCCCGCGTCGATATCCACACCTGCCTGCGCATAGGTAAGGCCGTTTGTCATCGCACATGCTCCGCCGCTCTGTCGCTATTGGGCGCAGGCCATATACCAGCGCCCGCCGCATCGCAACGGCGGAAGGCCAAAGCCTGCGAGGCTTGACACGGATCAAGGACCACTGCCCGAAATCGGCGCAAAAGGGCGGCATTGGATGCCCCTTCAATCCCATTCAGGATCCTGCCATGTCCCGCCTGTTCCTTCTTCTCTTCTCTCTCATCGGCCCCTCGCTGGCAGGGGTTGGCGTCATCATCGTACTGACCATAGGGATGGTCACGCTCAAGGCCATCGTCAGCGCCGCCGCTCTGGGCTTTGCGCTTGGGGTTCCGGTATCCTGGGCCGTGATGCGACAGTTGGCCCCGGATGGTGATTGACAGCGCCTTCGCCACCTTGACCCGTGCCGCCATTGGCCTTAGGCCGGAATGCGTGGGGCTGTAGCTCAATGGTTAGAGCCGGGCGCTCATAACGCCTTGGTTGGGGGTTCGAGTCCCTCCGGCCCTACCACATCCGCTTGTGCAGCGATCCAGCCCCGAAATGCCTCCATCGCCGGGCGCAGTGGCACGCCCTTGGGCCAGACCAGCCAATAACTGCCCGCAGCACGCACCGCGCCGCCCCATGCGGGGACCAGCCGCCCCGCCGCCATCTCCTCGGCAATCAGAAAGGTGGGCAACAGCGCCACGCCCAGCCCATGCACCGCGGCCTGCTGCATCGTGGCGAATTGGTCGAACAGCATTCCCCCCGGCCTTTGCCCCGCCATTCCCTGCGCGGCAAACCAGCGCCCCCAATCCCCGGTGCGGCTTTCGATCTGCAATAGTGGCAGCGCCAGCAGATCCCCCGGCCCCGAAACGGATGCGGGCAACAGCGCGGGCGCGCAGACGGCCTGCACCTCTTCCTCCATCAAGAGCAGATGCTCCGCCCCCGGCCAATCCGCCCGCCCGTAATGGATCGCGGCATCAAAGCCCTCGGCCTCCATGTCGAAAGGGCGCAGCCGCGTCGTCAGCGTCAGCGCCACGCCCGGATGCGCCGCGCGGAAATCGCGCAGGCGCGGGGCCAGCCAATGCATCCCGAAGGCGGGCAGAATGGCCAGCGACAGGCTTTGACCGCCATCCCCGGCCCGCAGCCGCAGCGCCGCCTGCCCCAGCACGCCCAGCGCGCGCCGCGCATCCGCCACATAACCCCGCGCCGCAGGCGTCAGCCGCAACCTCTGCCGGTCGCGGATCAAGAGCGTCACACCCAGTTGCGCCTCCACCTCCTGCAAGGCGCGGCTGATGGCCCCCGGCGTCAGGTTCAATTCAGCCGCAGCCGCCGTGGCCGTGCCCAGCCGATCCACCGCCTCCAGCGCCAGCAGGCCCGACAGGCTGGGTAAATGGCGTCGCGGCGGGATCATGTGAGCTTACCTCAACAACCATGCAGAATGTTTCTCTATAAATTCACAACATACGGCGTCATACAAGCTTCAACCCCGGCATGGCGCGACTCAGCCCTTGCTGGCACTCTGTTCACACCCAACCGGAGGAACGGCCATGAGCCTCGACGCCCCGAAAACCATCGAAAAGCCTAAGCTCAAGGCCAAAGATGCCCCCGATCTGGGCCGTTTCGATTGGGAAGACCCCTTCCGCCTAAACGACCAGTTGACGGAAGAGGAACGGATGCTGCGCGATGGCGCCCGCGCCTATGCGCAGGAAAAGCTGCAACCCCGCGTTGTCGCCGCCTACCGCGAGGAAACCACCGACCCGTCGATCTTCCGCGAAATGGGCGAGATGGGCCTTCTGGGCGTGACCATCCCCGAAGAATACGGCGGGTTGGGTGCGTCCTACGTCGCCTACGGCCTTGTGGCGCGTGAGGTGGAGCGGGTGGACAGCGGCTATCGGTCGATGATGTCGGTCCAGTCCAGCCTCGTGATGTATCCGATCTACGCCTACGGAACCGAAGACCAGCGCCGCAAATACTTGCCGAAACTCGCCTCCGGCGAATGGATCGGTTGCTTCGGCCTGACAGAGCCCGATGCTGGGTCCGATCCCGCAGGGATGAAGACCACAGCCAAGAAAACCGCCAATGGCTATGTGCTGAACGGCGCGAAAATGTGGATCTCCAACGCGCCCATCGCCGATGTCTTCGTCGTCTGGGCCAAATCCGAAGCGCATGGCGGCAAGATCAAGGGTTTTGTGCTGGACAAGGGCACCAAGGGCCTGACCGCGCCAAAGGTCGGCGGCAAGCTCTCCTTGCGCGCCTCCATCACGGGCGAGATCGTGATGAAGGATGTCGAGGTCGGCGAAGACGCCCTGCTGCCCCATGTCGAAGGCCTGAAAGGCCCCTTCGGCTGCCTCAACCGCGCGCGCTATGGCATTTCCTGGGGTGTGATGGGGGCGGCCGAGTTCTGCATGCACGCCGCGCGCCAATATGGCCTTGACCGCAAGCAGTTCGGCAAGCCGCTGGCAGGCACCCAGCTTTACCAGTTGAAACTCGCCAACATGATGACCGAGATTTCGCTGGGCCTTCAGGCCAGCCTCCGCGTTGGCCGCCTGCTGGATGAAGCAAATGCCGCGCCGGAAATGATCTCCATCGTCAAGCGCAACAATTGCGGCAAGGCGCTCGATGCCGCCCGCTGGGCGCGCGACATGCATGGCGGCAACGGCATTCAGGAAGATTTCCAGATCATGCGCCATATGGTGAATCTGGAAACCGTGAACACCTATGAGGGCACGCATGACGTGCACGCCCTGATCCTCGGCCGCGCTATCACCGGGGTGCAGGCGTTCTTCTGACCGCGCAAGGGGGTAAAATTCTTCCAGAAGAATTTTACCTATCCCTGCTGTCTCAGAAAAAGGCGCAACCCAAGCGGTAAATTCTCCACGGAGAATTTACCGGACCCCCACGCCGAAAATTCTTCCTGAAGAATTTTCGGCGTTCCCGGCATGCAAATCCCCACAGGTTTTTGTCGTTTTCAGGGATGACATGGCCGTTCTGGCGGCTAGGCTCTGTCCCATGACGCACGCATCTTCGCTCCCCGAACTCGATACCTTTCTCGCCGCGCACCCGAACCTCCGCTTCCTCGATGCGGTGATGTTCGACCTCTGCGGCACAGCCATCGGCAAA
>PNND01000157.1 GCA_013824045.1 Rhodobacter sp.
CCAGCAGTCCCGAAATCGCAAAGCGCAATGCAAGCGCAGCCAACGGCGGCGCATCGGCCACGATGATCCGCGCCGTGGCAAAAGCCGACGACCACATCAGGCTGAACACCAGCCCCATCCCAAGCGCGCGCAGGTCCATCGACAGTTTCCCAAAGATAAAGGCCGCCCGTTGCGGGGCGGCCCATTGTCTTGGCCATCAGGCCAAAGATCAGGCGTTCACGCTGTCCTTCAGCGCCTTGGCGATCGAGAACTTCACCTGCTTGTCGGCCGGCTTGGTCACGGTCTCACCGGTGGCCGGGTTGCGCACCTGGCGCTCCGGGCGTGCACGGCAGACGACCTTGCCCAGACCCGGCAACGTCACGGCGCCACCAGCGGCCACTTCGGTTGCCACAACGGCGGCAATCGCATCCAGCGCAACGCCAGCGGTTTTCTTGTCCGAACCCATCTGTTCGGCCAGAGCGGCAACAAGCTGGGTCTTGGTCATCGGTTTATTCATGTCGTGTTCCTTCGTTTACTGGTCCCGCATTCAGGCGGGGCTGTCCATGTCCTTGAAGTGACCTGCGTCGCTAAAATCTGTTTTAGCGAACAAATCAAGCGCATTCTGCCCGTTCCCGCCGCTTTACGCGGGGGGAAATGGCGGAAACACGCCGCGCCGGTCAGAGAAAGGCTGTTTCGTCAAAGCTGCGCAACTTTCTGCTATGGATGCGTTCGATCGGCATGGCGCGCAGCATCTCCATCGCCCGCACCCCGATCTGCAAATGCCGCGCGACCTGAGTCTTGTAGAACTCCGACGCCATCCCCGGCAGCTTCAACTCGCCATGCAGCGGCTTGTCTGATACACACAGAAGCGTGCCATAGGGCACCCGGAACCGGAACCCGTTTGCCGCGATGGTCGCACTTTCCATGTCCAGCGCGATGGCCCGCGATTGCGACAGGCGCTGCACCGGGCCGGACTGATCGCGCAATTCCCAGTTGCGGTTGTCGATGGTGGCCACCGTCCCCGTCCGCATGATGCGCTTCAGCTCATAGCCTTCAAGCTGCGTGACCTCTTCCACCGCATCTTCCAGCGCGATCTGGATCTCGGCCAGCGCCGGGATCGGCACCCAGATCGGCAGGTCGTCATCCAGAACGTGATCCTCGCGCAGATAGGCATGGGCCAACACGAAATCGCCAAGGCTCTGGCTGTTCCGCAGTCCCGCACAATGGCCCACCATCAACCAGGCATGCGGGCGCAGCACGGCGATATGGTCGGTGGCCGTCTTGGCGTTGGATGGGCCGACGCCGATATTGACCAGCGTGATCCCCTGCCCATCGGCCCGTTTGAGGTGATAAGTCGGCATCTGCGGCATCTTCGCCGGCTGATGCAGGGCGCCATCCGGGGTTTCGATTACCTGATTGCCGGGTGCGACAAAGGCCGTATAGCCCGATGCCGGATCGCCCAGAACCTCACGCGCATAGGCCTCAAACTCATCGACATAGAACTGATAGTTGGTGAACAGCACATGGTTCTGGAAGTGCGCCGCATCGGTGGCGGTGTAATGCACCAGCCGCGCCAGCGAATAATCCACCCTTTGCGCGGTGAAGGGCGCAAGGGGGCGCGACCCATCGGCATGCACCTGCCGCGTGCCGTTCACGATGTCATCATTCGTCGTGGCCAGATCCGGCACATCGAACACATCGCGCAGCGAAAACTCCAGCACACCCTCCTGCGGGACGGAAACCTTGGGGTTCCCCGCCACCGCGAAATGCACCGGGATCGGCGTCTCTGACGGGCCGATCAGTACCGGCTGGCCATGGTGGCGCACCAAGAGTTCGATCTGCTGGATCAGGTAGTTGCGAAACAGGTCCGGTCGCGTGACCGTGGTGGAATAGGTGCCCGGCTCCGCCACATGGCCAAAGGACAGGCGCGAGTCGGTCTTCACATGGCTGGTCGTGGTCAGGCGAATCTCGGGGTAAAAGGCGCGGATGCGCGACGCGGGTTTATGCCCCGTCACTGCCTTGGTGAAATGCTGCGACAGAAAAGCCGTGGCGGAAAAATACAGCTGTTCCAGCCGGTCAACGGCGGCCACAGGGTCCAGGAACGCTTCGGGTTCCATGGTTTCGGGTGTTAAAATCGGGTGGGACTCGTCAGTCATGTCTTTGTTCTTGTTCTTTCGTTGCTCGTAATTTGATCACGCATCTAATCCGAAAGGGGGGGGCTTCCGCAAGTGAAGCCTTTGCAACAGCTTGCACCAAAGCTTGCACAGGGCGTGCTAGCGCGAAATAGTCACCCCATGAAAACGCTCCTCTCCATAGGCCATGGCTATTCCGCACAGGCGCTCGCGCGCCTTCTTTTGCCACAGGGCTGGGCGGTGATCGGCACCACGCGCAGCCCGGAACGCGCCCGCGCCTTTGCTGCAGAGGGTGTCGAACCCTTGCTCCTGCCCGGTCCCCTCGCCCCGGCGCTGGCCCGCGCTACCCACATCCTCACCTCCGTCGCCCCCGATGCCACCGGCGATCCGATCCTGCGCGATCACGCCGCCGAACTCCGCGCCGCCCGCCCCGATTGGGCGGGTTACCTCTCCACCACCGCCGTCTACGGTGATCATCAGGGCGGCTGGGTGAGCGAGGATACCCCCCTCACCCCCGCCACCGCGCGCGGTCAGGCGCGCGTTGCGGCCGAAACCGCATGGGGCCAGCTTGGCCTGCCCCTGCACATCTTCCGCCTTGCGGGCATCTACGGCCCCGGTCGCGGCCCCTTTGAAAAGGTCCGCGACGGCAGCGCCCGCCGCATCCTCAAGCCGGGTCAGGTCTTTAGCCGCATCCATGTCGATGACATCGCCCAAATCCTCGCCACCTCGATGCAGCACCCCGATCCGGGTGCCATCTACAACCTCTGCGACGACGATCCCGCCCCGCCCGAAGACGTGATCGCCCATGCGGCCCACCTCCTCGGCCTACCGCTTCCCCCTGCCATCCCCTATGATCAGGCCGACCTCACCCCGATGGCGCGCAGTTTCTATGCCGAAAGCAAGCGCGTCCGGAATGACCGGATCAAGCATGATCTCGGAATCACCCTTCTCTATCCCACCTACCGACAGGGCCTCGCTGCCCTGCTCGCAGCGGAAACCTGATCCCGCGCAACGCACCCGCCAATACAAACGCACCATCACGGGATAATCACGCGCCCGTGAAGTTTTCTCCGTTGCCGGGGTTGAATTGATGACTCCCATACCCACCTTCTGCCAGCGGGCCGGGCCCCTCTGACGCTTTACAGCGCCATGTCGGACCGCATCGAGTGCGTCTCGATGTCATGCCCGGACCTGTGATCGGCTGACCTCCAGACGCGTTACATTTGTGTCTCGAAAGGTCACTGGGCATGGAATTCCTGTTTCTGCTGTTTTTGGGCAAGCCGCTATGGATGTGGCTGCTCTTCATCACACTGGTCGTGGCGCTGCTCGCCTTCGACCTCGGCGTTCTGCATAAGGACGGCGATCACGAAATCGGCGTGGCCGAAAGCCTCAAGCTTTCCGCGATGTACATCACCCTCGGCCTCGCCTTTTCCGGCTTCGTCTACTGGCAAATGGGGTGGGAGCCGACAGCCCATTACCTGACGGCCTTCGTCGTGGAAAAGACGCTGGCGATGGACAACGTCTTTGTCATCGCGCTGATCTTCACCTTCTTCGCCGTTCCCCGCGCCTATCAGCACCGCGTGCTGTTCTGGGGCATCCTCGGCGTGATCGTGCTGCGCGGCATCATGATCGGTCTGGGGGCAACCATTGTCGCCTCCTATTCCTGGGTGCTCTACATCTTCGCAGTGTTCCTGATCTTCACGGGCATCAAGATGATGTTCGTGGGCGAATCCGACCATGACATCGCCAACAACCCGCTCCTGAAGTTCATCAAGCGCCGCTTCCGCGTGACCGATGAACTGCATGGCAACAGCTTCTTCGTCCAGAAGCCCGATGCCGGGGGCAAGATGGTGCGCTACGCCACGCCGCTCTTCATCGCGCTGATCCTGATCGAAATCGCCGATCTGGTCTTCGCTGTGGATTCGGTGCCTGCGGTGTTCACCATCACCACCGACCCCTACATCGTCTACACCTCGAACATCTTCGCAATCCTCGGCCTGCGCGCCCTCTACTTTGCGCTGGCGGCCATCCTGCACCGCTTCGCCTATCTGAAATATGCGCTGTCGCTGCTCTTGGTCTTCATCGGGTCCAAGATATTCATTGCCGACGCGATGGGTTGGGAAAAGTTTCCGCCAAGCTGGTCGCTGGGCATCACCTTCGCGATCCTCACGGCAGGTGTGGTTTTCTCGCTCTGGAAAACCAAGGATCAGCCAAAGGCCGATCTGGTGAAACCGGCCGAGTGAAGTTACTTTGAGCCAGCACCGTGCCCGGTCAGCAATGGCCGGGCGCAACGACTCCAAAAGGTAAGCCAAAGATGATCGCCCTGCGTTCCCAAGTTGCCGCATTCCTCGACCGCCCTGCCGTTACCCGCTTCATCCTTGCGGT
>PNND01000315.1 GCA_013824045.1 Rhodobacter sp.
AGCGCCGTCTTGGCCACCAGCGCCGCCTTGCCATAGCCGATATGCGGCACCAGCATCGTGGCCAGCACCAGACTGTTCTCCAGCGCCCCCTCGCATTGCGCGACATTCGCCTCGATCCCCGCGACACAGCGGGTGGCCAGCGTATCCATCGCCTGCATCAGGATGCGCATAGATTGCAGCACGTTCAGCACGATCACCGGCTCGAAAGCATTCAGCTGCAACTGCCCGGCCTCTGCCGCCATTGTCACCGTCAGATCATTGCCAATCACCTGAAACGCGACCTGGTTCACCACCTCCGGGATCACCGGGTTGATCTTGCCCGGCATGATCGACGATCCCGCCTGCACCGCTGGAAGCCGGATCTCGTTGAACCCCGACCGCGGCCCCGATGACAACAGCCTCAGGTCATTGCAGATCTTCGACAGCTTCACCGCAATCCGCTTCAGCACACTGGAAAAGGTGACATAGGCCCCGCAATCGCTGCTCGCCTCGATCAGATCCCCGGCCAGCTTCACCGGCAGCCCCGCCACCTGCGCCAGTTCCGCCACCACCGCCTCGGCATAGCCTAGGGGCGTGTTCACGCGCGTCCCGATGGCCGTGCCGCCAAGGTTCACCTCCAGCAGCAGTTTCGACAGCCGCCCGATGATTTCCACATCCTCGCGGATCGTCACGGCAAAGCCCGCGAATTCCTGGCCCAGCGTCATCGGCACCGCATCCTGCAACTGCGTCCGCCCGATCTTGCGCACCTGCGCAAAGGCCACCGCCCGCTCAGCAAAGGCATCCGCCAACCGCGACTGCGCCGCGCGAAAGGCCTCGCACTGGCTGACAATCGCCAGCCGCATCGCCGTGGGATAGACGTCATTGGTCGACTGCGACCGGTTCACATCATCATTCGGGTGCAGATGCGCATAATCCCCCGCGCGATGGCCCATCTTCAGCAGGCCAAGATTGGCGATCACCTCATTGGCGTTCATGTTGGTCGATGTGCCCGCGCCGCCTTGGATCATGTCAACGCGGAACGCGTCATGCCAGCGCCCGGCAATGATCTCGTCACAGACCTCTTCGATCACCCGCGCCTTTTCCGCCGACAGCACGCCCAGCGCCAGATTGGCCCGCGCCGCCGCTTTCTTGACCCAAGCCAGCGACCGGATGAATTCAGGAAACAGCGATAGGGGAATTCCTGAGATCGGAAAATTCTCGATCGCCCGCTGGGTATGAATCCCCCACAGACAGGTGCGCGGCAGGTCCATCGTGCTAAGACTGTCTTCTTCGCGGCGGATATCGTGCATCATCATCGGGCTGGTCCTTTGGCCTTGACTGTGGCCCGACACCTGCCCCCGATCCGGCCAAAGGGTCCAATGCAAATCCTGCATGGCCCATGCAGGCCCTGCTTACGCCTTCAAAGCCGCCCAGACCGCATCGAGCTTTGGCCCCGCCGCGCGGCGCGGGCGATAGGCGCAGATCTCCAGCGGCAATTCCCATTCCGCCCCGCCCAGCGGCACGATATCCGCCCCCGCATCCACCGCGCTTTCCGGCAACCAGCCCACGCCATGGCCCGCCGCGATCACCTCTTTCAGCACATCCGACATGTCGCATTGCACCGCCAGCCGATAGGACAAGACGCCCCCGCCCCGTTCGATCACATGCTCGAACAGCTGCGCGAAATAAGCCCGCTGCGCATAGGCAATCAGGGGAAACGTCGCCTTGGGCGTGCCGGGAAAGCCGAAATCCTGCCCCCGCGCCGCATAGGGCAGGAACCGGTCTGCCCGCAGCACCACCCGCTCTTGCGTGGCCAGCGCCTCATGGCTGGGCAAGGCCGGGCAGTCATGCGCCAGTAGGATATCCGCATCCCCCGCCAAATAGCGCGCCGTCACCTCGGCGGTGGTGCCCACGATCACCGAAAAGGAACTGCGCACCTTCGGCCCGATAGCCGCCAGAATCCGGCGGAAATCGCTGCGCGCCAGCACATTGGGCATCGCCAGCCGGATCTGGCTCATCACCTCGAACTGGCTGCCCCGGATCGCCGCCCGCGTCTCCAAGAGCCGCTCCACCGATGCGCCCGCCCCTTCGCGGAACTGCTCGCCCGCCTCGGTCAACCGCACAGGCTGCGATCCCTTCACCACCAGCCCGGTGCCCACCCATTGCTCCAGCGACTGGATGCGCCGCGAAAACGCCGCCTGCGAAAGGTTACGAAACTCGGCCGCGCGGGTGAAATTCCGCAACTCGGCCAGCGCCAGAAAATCCTGCAACCAGCGAATATCCATCCCACGCCCCCTGCGGCACCGGCCCTACCCTAGCCCGAGGCCTCAAGCAAATCCCATCCCCAAATCCCACCCTTCCCGGCTCCGCCAACTCTGCTAGGCTGACCGTCCCGACCCGTCTGCCCGTAGGATCAACCCGTGCCCCCCTTCCGCTTCATCCACTCTGCCGACCTGCATCTGGGCCGCCGCTTTGGCACCCTGCCCGAGGATCTGCGCGGCCGTCTGATCGAGGCGCGCCACGACATCCTCCACCGCCTTGCCACAGCCGCCCGCCAGACCGGCAGCCGCCATATCTTACTGGCGGGCGATACGTTCGACAGCGAAACCCCCAGCGATCCGATCTGGCGGCAGGCGCTGCTTGCCATGGCGGCAGACCCCGCGCTGCAGTGGTGGATCATCCCCGGCAACCATGACAGCCTCGCCGCAGAATCGCTCTGGTCGCGCCTGCGCGCGCAGGCCCCCGCCCATATCCACCTGCTGGCCACGGATGCGCCGGTGGAACTGGAACCCGGCGCGATGCTGCTGCCTGCGCCCCTTCCTCGGCGCTATCCGGGGCGCGACCTCACCGCCCATATGCCCGCCACCCCCACCGATCCAAACGCCTTCCGCATCGGCCTCGCCCATGGCGCGATCCAGTCCTTCAGCGAAGACGGCAATGCCGCCGATGTCATCATCCCACCCGACCGCGCCGCCACCGCCGGGCTGGATTACCTCGCGCTGGGCGATTGGCACGGCCATCTGCGCGTGGGCGACCGCACGTGGTATGCTGGCACCCCCGAACGCGACGCCTTCACCCATGCCGGACCGGGGTCTTGTCTTGCCATCACCCTGCCTGCCCCCGGCGCCCTGCCAGAGGTGCAACTCATCCCTACGGGTCGCTTCCATTGGGCCGATCTGCCCCTGCCGCTGATCCCCGGCCAGAACGCCGCCGCCACACTCGCCGCCCTCCTGCCCCCTGACCGCGCCACCCGGCGCGATCATCTGCTGCGCCTGCGCGTCACAGGCCGCGCCACCCTGTCCGAACGGGCCGCGCTAGAACAGGCCGCCCGCGACGCAGAACCCGATTTCGCGCTCCTCACGCTCGACCTCACCCAACTGGCAACCGAGGTTGAGGCCGCCGATCTCGATCAGATCGACCGCGCGGGTGCACTCCGCCTCGCCGCCGACCGGCTGAAAGACCGCGCCGAAAACATCGCCCTCGATGCCGACAACCGCCGCATCGCCGCCGCCGCGCTCAACCGCCTTTATGGCTACCTGCGCGAGGATCGGGCATGAAACTCCTCTCCATCGACCTTACCGATATCCGCCGCTTCACCACATCGGTCCGCATCACCGCCATCGGCCCCGGCCTCAATGTCCTCTCCGCCCCCAACGAATCCGGCAAATCCAGCCTGTTCGATGCGCTGCAGGCCCTGTTCTTCCAGCCGCACCGATCCAAGGGGAAAGAGATCATGTCGCTCCGCCCCCATGTCGGCGGCGGCCCTATGGTTGCCGTCGAACTTGACTTGCCCGACGGTCGCCACCGCATCGAAAAGCGCTGGCTCTCCAAACCCATCGCCACGATCCATCGCGACGGTCGCCTGATCGCACAAGCCGATGAGGCCGAAGCCTTCATCGCCCGTCTTGTCCGTTCCGATACCGATGGCGGCCCCGCAGGCCTGTTGTGGGTGCGCCAAGGCCTGACCCGGCTGGAAAGCGACAGCCCCCGCGAACGCGACGCCGCGAAAGAGGCCCGCCGTTCGCTGATGACCTCCGTCACCGGCGAGGTGGACGCCCTCACCGGCGGCCGCCGCATGGACCGGGCCCTCGCCCGCACCCGCGAAGACCTTGCCCGCTATCTCACTGCAACCGGGCGCCCCGCCAAGGACGGCCCCCTCGCTCAGGCGATGGCCGAGGTTGACGCCCTCACCCTGCGCCAGACCGCCCTGCAGACCACCGCCACCCAGCTTGACCGCGCCCTGTCGCGCCGCCGCGATGTTCTGCGCCTGTTGGCCGATCTCACCACGCCCGAGGCCATCGCCACCCGCCAGTCCCGTCTGGATGAGGCGACCCAGCGCCGCGACGCCGCCCAGCGCCACGCTGAACACCTGTCCGCCGCCGCCACCGCGCTGCAGGGGGCCGATCTGCAACTTGCCACTCTGACAGACAAGCTCGCCACCCTTCATCGCGCCAAGGCCGACCACGCCCGCGCCTTGACGCTTCAGACGGAAAGCC
>PNND01000370.1 GCA_013824045.1 Rhodobacter sp.
GCGTCGATGTCTTCTTTGATGGTGCGGGAAATGACACGATCCTCGCCGGAGGGGGGGATGAGGTGGTCCGCACGTGGACGGGGAACGATTCGGTGCTGGGTGAGGCAGGGAATGACCGGCTGGCGGGGGGGGCGGGCAATGATCTGCTGTTTGGCGGAACCGGGAATGACACGCTGTTCGGGCAATCGGGCAATGACCGGCTGAGCGGGGGTGAAGCGGAGGACGGGCTCTATGGCGGGGGCGGGGATGACACGCTGGCGGGGCAGGAGGGGCGCGATTTTCTGGCCGGGGAGGCGGGCAATGATCGGCTGGATGGGGGCGTCGGGCGCGACACGCTGGTGGGCGGGTTCGGGGCGGATGTGTTCGTCTTTTCCAGTTTTCGCTCTGGGGAGCGCGATCTCGTGACGGATTTCGTGCCCGGGCAGGACCGGTTGGAACTGCAGGGTGTGGCGGGCATGGGGGGGCTGGTCCTGCGGGATGTGACGATTGGCGGGGTGCGGATGGCGGAGGTGGGTGTGGGCGGCCATCTGATCCGGCTGGAGGGGGTGGCGGTGCGGCAACTGGATGCGGGGGATTTCCTGTTCCTCTAGGCGGATGGGGCAGGGTTTTGGTGGGCGGGGTTTTGGCTTGCGGGGTTTCGGGGCGGGTGCCTTTGGTGATAGATGCACGTGATCATGCCCATTCTGATCCCCCTTCTGCTGATCGGCGTCTTTGCGGTGCTGTGGTTTTCGCGGCGCGGGTCGACCTTGACGCAGGCCTGTCGCTGGCGGCTGGACCGGGCGGCGGGGCCGGAGGTGTGGCGTTGTGCCGTGTGTGGGGCGCAGACGACATCGGCCCGCGCGCCGCGTGATTGCCTGCGGGATGCGGGCTGATAGGGTGGCGGCAGAGAGGTGCCACGATGAAGCTTGTGACTGACCATGACGCCCCGCAGGATGCCGATGCGCGCCGGGGGATTGTGCCGGTGATCTGCTATCCGGTGGAAGGCTTGCCGCGCCCCGACCTTGCGCCCTATCGCGCGGCGCGGGCGGGGTGGGAGCGGGTGGCGGAGGTGCTGGTGCCTGCGCGCGAGGCGCGGTGTTTCGCCGTGCCAGCGGGGCATTTCTTTCGCATCACCAGTATTGAAGGGCCGCAAGTGGGCGACCTGAACCTGTGGGCGCAGGGGGATCTGCGTGAGCGGTTCTATTCCGGAAAGACGCGGGCGCTGCATGGCACGCATCTGTCATCGGGGGATCGGATGTGGTCGTCTTTTCCCACGCTGCGGCCCATGGCGACCATCACGGATGACAGTCTGGACTGGTACGGGTTCGATGAATTCGGCGGCGCGGTGCATGATGTGATCGGCACGCGCTGTGACCCTTACACGCATAATCTGCTGAGCGGGGGCGGGCAGTATCATCACTGCTGCCATTCCAACCTGACCCGGGCCTTGGCGGATTGGACCGGGCTGCCGCTGCGCGAGGCAGAGGCGCATGTGCATGATGTGCTGAACGTGTTCATGTGCACGGGGTTCACCCGCGATACGGGGCAGTATTTCATGAAGGCCTCGCCTGTCAGGCCGGGGGATTATCTGGAATTCTTTGCCGAGATTGATCTGATCGGCGGCCTTTCGGCCTGTCCGGGTGGGGATTGTTCGGCAGAGCATTCATCCGATGCCGCGCGGTGCCATCCGCTGCTGGTGGAGGTGTTTCGGCCCATCGCGCCGCCTGCGGGATGGGTGGCGCCGGGGGTGAATGGCTATGACGGAAGCCATGGGCGCCCATGACCAAATTGCGTGAGCTGCACCTGACCGAGGCGCTGGTCGCCCGGGTGGAGCGGCAGGAGCCGGAATGTCCCGGTGTGCGCGGGGTGCCTTGGATTGCGGACGACGCCTTTGCCATCCATGCGGCGCGGCTGCTGGATGAGGCGGGGGAGGGGCCGGTCTGGACCTTTGCCTATGGGTCGCTGATCTGGAAGCCCGCGTTTGAGGCAGCCGAGGCGGTGCCTTGCGTGCTGCATGGGTGGCGGCGGTCGTTCTGCATTCATTTGGAAAGCTGGCGCGCGACCCCGGAACAGCCGGGGCTGATGCTGGCCTTGGCGCGCGGGGGAAGCTGCCGGGGGATGGCGTACCGCCTGCCTGATGAGGGGCGGATGGAGGCGATGGAGGCGCTGCTGCGCCGCGAGATCGGGTATGAGGTCGATCTGGCCTCCGTCCGCTGGCTCACAGTACGGGGGGAAGCGGGGGCGATGCGGGCGCTGGTGTTCTATGCCGCGCCGCTGGACCCGGTGATCCATGTCTGCCTGCCGGTCGAGGAGCAGGCGCGGCGGATCGCGCGGGCGGCGGGGCATATGGGCAGTTGCGCCGCCTATCTGCACAATACCGTGCGGCATCTGGAGGAATTGGGGATCCGCGACCGGTATCTGTGGGAGTTGCAGAGGCTGGTCGCGGAGGAGATTGCGGCGCTGTAGCTTAGGGCTGGCCGGTATAGATCACGATCTTGCCGGTGGTGCGGCCGGTTTCCGACGCGAGTTGGGCCTTGGCCGCGTCATCCAGCCGGAACTCGCCGCCGATGAGGGGGCGGATTTTCCCGCCATCCACCAGTTGGGCCAAGTCGCGCAGGATGGCGGCGTTCGGGTCGATGAAGACGAAGCCCACGCGTTTGCCCTCGGCCAAGGCGCGTTCGGCGCTGGGGGGCGCGGTGATGGATACGAGGAAACCGCCCGGCTTGAGCATGGCCCATGACGCATCCTGCGTGTCGCCGCCGATGGTATCGAAGACGATGTCCATGTCGCGGGCGGCGGCGAAGGCTGTGGGGTTGTGGTAATCGACCACCTCATCCGCGCCGAGTGACCGGACAAGGGCCGTCTTGCCCTGTGAGGCGGTGGCGGTGACATGCGCGCCCTTGGCCTTGGCAAGCTGGATGGCGATGGAGCCCACGCCGCCTGCCCCGGCATGGATCAGCACGCGCTGGCCGGGTTGCAGGCCGGCGGTGGTGATCAGCGCCTCCCATGCGGTGATGGAGACGAGGGGGAGGGAGGCCGCTTCGACATGGCTGATCGTGGTGGGTTTGAGCGCCACTTCGCGGGCGCGGACGGCCACATATTCGGCGTAGGTGCCATTGCGACGGATGTCGGGGCGGGAATAGACGGCATCGCCGGGTTTGAAGGTTGTGACATCGGCACCAATGGCCTCGACAATGCCCGACACATCCCAGCCGAGGGTGAGGGGCATGTCATAGGGCAGCATCTTTTCCAGATAGCCACGACGGATTTTCCAATCGACCGGGTTGACCGAGGCGGCGACAGTGCGGATCAACACGTCATCGGGGCCGATTGCGGGGATCGGAGCGTCTTCGACGCGAATCTGGTCGGCATCGCCATAGGCGTGGATGCGGGCGGCTTTCATGGGGGTGTCCTTTCCGGGGCAGGCTGCAGTGCTACTTGCGCCTGTCTCCGGGGGTAAGCCCCCCTCACGCGGTGGTGAAGGCGGCCTCTAGCGCGATCTGGACCATATCGCCGAAGCTGCGTTCGCGGTCAGTGGCGGGCAATGCCTCATGGGTGAGGATGTGATCCGAGATGGTCAGCACCGCCAGCGCGCGGCGGTTGTAGCGGGCGGCGAGGGTGTAAAGCTCCGCCGCTTCCATCTCGACACACAGGCAGTTGTGGCGTTGCAACTGATCGGAGAGGTCTTGGCGTTCGTCATAGAAGGTGTCGGACGAATAGATGCCGCCGACATGGGTGGGGATGGCGCGTGCGGTGGCGGCCTTGTGGGCGGCGGCGAGCAAGGTGAAATCGGCGACGGGGGCGAAGTGAAGGTCCCGGAAGATGGAACGGGAGGGAGAGCCGAGCGTCGTGGTGGCCTGTGCCAGAACGATATCGCGCACCTTCACGTGGGTTTGCAGCGCGCCCGCCGAGCCGATGCGGATGAGGGTTTGTGCGCCAAAGTCGCGGATCAACTCGTTGGCATAGATCGACAGCGACGGCATGCCCATGCCGGTGCCGTGGATGGTGACGCGGTGGCCGTTCCATGTGCCGGTATAGCCCAGCATCCCGCGCACTTCGTTCACCAGAACCGCATCTTGCAGGAAGGTCTGGGCGGCCCAGCGGGCGCGGTAGGGATCGCCGGGAAGGAGGACGGTTTCGGCGATGTCGCCGGGTTTCGCGCCGATATGGACAGTCATGGAAGCCTCATCAATCTGGACCCTGACGCTAGGCCATGGCCGCGCAAAGGGGAAGTCCCCTGCGGTGCAAATGGGTTACCGATCAGAGATGGTTTTGCGCGCGTGGTCAGGTGGCCTGTGTGGCCTGTGCGCTGTAGACCCGGGCGTTGGGGCAGAAGCCGGCATCTGCGGGTTGGGCGAGGTGGGCGTCGTTTAGCAGGCGGGCGCATTTGCTGCGGTGGCGGCAATCGGCGCAGGTGCCCAGCAGTTCGAGGTAATCGGCGCGGTTGGCCTTCAATTCATCGGCGGAAATGCCGAAAATGGCGGCCAT
>PNND01000477.1 GCA_013824045.1 Rhodobacter sp.
AGGCGCACGTGGAAATGCGTGTCATGGCCCTGAACAGGACGAATCTTCTGCAGCCATTTGCTATCTTCCCGCGTGGCGGTCCGGCACATCTCGATCTTCACGGCCGCAGCCACAAAGATGCGATCCACACGCGGATCCAGCGCGGCAGCGCGCATCACCGCCTGATGCCGGGGGGTCCAGTTTTCGGTAACGCTGCGCTGGTCGGCGGATCGCACGGGGATCGATGAAATCTCTTCCCGCTCGGCTCGGCTCAGATCAAGACGGCGGGGCGGCAGCATCCAGATATCGGCATCCAGCCCGATCTGGTGGCTGGCATGGCCGCTGGTCATCGGGCCACCGCGGGGCTGGCTGATGTCACCGATATACAGGCCAGCCCAACCGATCTGACGCGCGGCTTGACTGAGTTCGACCAGATAGTCGATCATCACCGGATGGCCCCAATTGCGGTTGCGCGACAGGCGCATGGCTTGCCATGTCGGACCGGTTTCCGGCAATTCCACCAACCCATCGGCACAGCCCTTGGCATAACTGCCATAGGGCATTGGCCGGCCATCTGACGGGGTGGTGACAGAGCCGAACAACTGGTTCGCCTTGGTTTCCGCCAGCGCGGGCAGCGCGACAGAAACGGCAAGCACCAATACCGAAAAAAACCGTGCAATCATATCTGTTCACCTCGTGCCCGCACGAAGAATAGCAGAACAAGGCCGATCAGGAACATCACGATCAGCGGAGAGATGCCGATGCGCTGCGATCCGCTGACAGCGGTCACCAGCGCGATCAGGGCCGGGGAAATGAAGCTGGCCACCTTTCCCGACAGAGCATAGAGGCCGAATGCCTCGGTCGCGCGGTCAGGGGTCGTGTGGCGCACCATCAGCGTGCGGCTGGCCGCCTGAAGCGCCCCACCCGCCGCGCCGATCAGCGCACCACAGGCAAAGAATATCTGGTCCGACGTGCCCCCCGCTGGATCCAGCGGCATGCCCCATAGGCTTTCGCGGGTCATGCCGACAATGATGATGCAGACAAGGATCAGCACGACGATGCAGGTTGCGATCACCGGTTTCGGGCCAAATCGGCGGTCCGCCTTGCCACCGATCCACGAGGCAACCATGGCGGTAATGGCCCCCACCACGCCGAACACGCCGATCTGCGTGATCTCCCACCCCAGCACGCCCGACGCATAGACCCCGCCAAAGCCATAAAGCGCGTTCAGCGCATCACGGTAGAACAGGGACGAGGCGAGATAGGCCGAAAGGCTGCCTCTATATCGCAGCGAGGCGAGCAGATCGCGCAAACTGGAGAAGGCGGCCGACAGGTTCAGTGGGCGGCGTTCGGTGCGGGGTTCCTTTACCCATAGAAAGAAGGGGATCATGAAAACCAGATACCAGATGGCCGTGAAGGGGCCGACGGCGCGGGTGCCTTCGCGCGCCTCCGGGTCCAGCCCGAAAAGCGGATCAAGGCCGATCAGGGTTTTTCCAGTGGCACTGTTTTCGGCAAACAGCGCCAGCATTAACGCCAGCGCCAGCACACCGCCCAGATAGCCAAAGGCAAAACCACTGCCACTGACCGCGCCCAGATCGTCATGGTCGCCAAGGCTGGGCATTAGGGCATTGGTGAAGATGGTGGCAAACTCCATCCCGATGAAGCCAAGACCAAAGAACAGCACCGCCCAGAACAGATTGTCGCCGCCCGGCGCGATGTACCACAGCGCATAGGAGCCAAAGATGTAAAATGCGGAAAAGAACCAGACCCAGATCAGACGGCGACCCGTGCTGTCGGCAATCGCGCCCAAGAGGGGCGCAATGATCGCGACAATCACCGATGCGATGGCAAGCCCCGCGCCCCAATAGGCCTGTGCGGCGGCCCCTGCCGCCTCGGCATCCAGACCTTCACCCATGTAATAGCCACGGGCGATTTCCGCGAAGTAGGGGCCAAAAATGAAAGTCAGCAAGAGCGTGTTATAGGGCTGGCTGGCCCAGTCGAAGAAGAACCAACCCCAGATGCGCCGTTTCGCGCTGACTTCCGTCGCCATCCCTGCCCCCTGCCCTGCGGTCTTTGGGCGGATTCAATCGTGAAACGGCCCGTCGCGCAAGCCGCGCCTTCGCGTGGCGGTGGGATAAATCAGCGGTTTGGGGGCCAAGGCCGGGTGGACTCTGACGCTATCCAGGCTTGAACAAAGTCCGGCAAGGGGGGGCTTTCGGTGGGCTGGCCCAACGCGGCAAGCACGCGTTCCGGTGCGACGATCCCGTCACGCGACGTGACGGCTGATCGCAGGACCATATGGCTGGTGCAGTCATCACCTTTCCACATCGACTGTTCCAGATACATGAACCGGTGATCCCAACCAAGGCAGCGGCTGTGCATCGTGACCATGTCAAAGGCGCGAACGCGGCGGCGATAGCGGACAGTGTTTCCCGCCACCGTCAGGCCCCATTTGTTGGCCAATAGAACCGTTTTCAGCCCGGTCCTGATGCCCAGCGGAATGCGCCCCAGATCATAAAGCGTCAGCGTGCGGCCATTGTTCAGTTCCACCCACGGGTCAAGATCCCACGGCCAGCAGCGATGCGTGCTGACATGGGTGCCGAGCAGCGGCAACTGTGGCGCGTTGCGAAACTTCCACAACTCCTTGGCCATGCGGACGAAAGGATACATCGGTCACTCTCCTGTCTTGGCCCCGGTTGCCCGGTGGAAAGCCCAAGGTCAAGCCGCAACGCTGCGGAAGGCCGTTGCCCTTTTTCGATCCAGCCGCTACCTCTGCACACAACCCATAGTGTGCGGAGGCCCTAGAATGACCTCGATCCTGCAAATTCTGCTTCTGATCCTTGATATCGCCCAATGGATCATCATTGCCCATATCATCATGAGCTGGCTGATCAACTTTCAGGTGCTCAACCTGCGCCAACCGATTGTGGGGCAAATCTGGGATGGTCTGAACCGGATCCTTGAGCCGATCTATTCCCGCGTCCGGTCGGTTCTGCCGCAGATGGGCGGGCTGGATCTTGCGCCGCTGGTGGTGCTGATCGCGGTCTATGCGCTGCGGATCATCCTGATCAACAACGCCTCGGCCTTCGTCTGATCTTGATCTTGCGTAAACCGCGCGCGGGCGATGCTTGGCCCGCCGCTTGATGATTCCGGGCCCATGACAGAACCGCAGACGCTTCTTCAAACGATTTTTGGCTTTCCGGGCTTTCGCCCCGGTCAGGAAGAGATTGTGGATGCCGTGCTGGCCGGGCGGAACACGCTGGCGATCATGCCCACGGGCGGCGGCAAATCGCTGTGCTTTCAACTGCCCGCCCTGTGCCGCGACGGGGTGACGGTCGTGATCTCGCCCCTGATCGCGCTGATGCGGGATCAGGTGAGGTCGCTGCGCGAAGCGGGGGTTGAGGCGGGCGCGCTCACCTCCGGAAACACCGAGACCGAGACGGAAGAGGTGTTCGCCGCGCTGGACGAGGGGCGGCTGAAGCTTCTTTACATGGCGCCCGAACGGCTGGCGTCTGCCGCCACCTTGCCCATGCTGCGTCGGATAAAGACCACCCTGATCGCCGTAGATGAGGCGCATTGCGTCAGCCAGTGGGGGCATGATTTCCGCCCAGATTACCTGCGCATCGGTGAGTTGCGGCGCAGTCTGGGCGTGCCGCTGGCGGCCTTTACCGCCACCGCAGATGAAGAGACACGGGCCGAGATCGTGACGCGCCTCTTCGACGGGGTGATGCCGGAAACCTTTCTGCGCGGCTTTGATCGGCCCAACATCCACCTTGCCTTTGCGGTGAAGGACAATCCCCGCACGCAAGTCCTGCGCTTTGCCGCCGCGCGAAAGGGGCAATCGGGCATTGTCTATTGCGCCACGCGGGCCAAGACCGAAACATTGGCGCAGGCCTTGCGTGAAGATGGGCATGCCGCCTGTTTCTACCATGGAGGGATGGATCCGGAGGAACGGCGGCAGGTAGAGACGCGCTTTCAGCGCGAGGATGGGCTGATCGTGGTGGCGACCGTGGCCTTTGGCATGGGGATCGACAAACCCGATATCCGCTGGGTGGCCCATGCAGACCTGCCCAAGTCGATCGAAGGATACTATCAGGAAATCGGGCGCGCAGGCCGGGATGGCGCGACTGCAGAAACCATGACGCTTTATGGCCCTGACGACATTCGCCTGCGCCGCAGCCAGATTGACGAAGGCCTTGCCCCGCCCGACCGCAAGGCCGCCGATCACGCGCGGCTGAATGCGTTGTTGGGGCTGGCTGAGGCGATGAAATGCCGTCGGCAGGTTTTGCTGGGCTATTTTGGCGAGACGGCGGAGCCTTGCGGCAATTGCGATCTTTGCGACCGTCCTGCCGATCTGTTTGACGCGACCGAAGCCGTGCGCAAGGCGCTGTCGGCCATCCTGCGGACGGGGGAATGGTTCGGGGCGGGGCATCTGATCGACATTCTGACAGGCAGCGAAACGGAAAAGGTGCGCGAACG
>PNND01000512.1 GCA_013824045.1 Rhodobacter sp.
AGTGTGACGCTGCAGGTGGAAGTGGTGAAGAACTTTCCCATCGACGGGCCGGTCCTGTTTCCGCTGGAAGAAGACCTTCCGCCAATGGCGCGGCCCTTCACGGCGGCCGAGAAGGCAAAAGGGCTCCGCCTTGCGGCGAAATGGGGCGTGACGGAGTTGGAGCCGCTGGCGCCGGTATCTGTCGTCGGGACGGCGTCGAACCTGAATGCGGCCATCGAGAACGGGCTGGCGCGGGCGGCGACGCTGCTGGGCATGACGGTGGCAGAGGTGCGCAACCGCGCCACGATCAACGGGGCGATCGAGATCGGGCGCGCGCCGGGGGTTATTCAGGTGACGTTCCTCGCCCCCTTGGTACGGCTGGATGCCGTGGGTTTGGGCGATTATGCGCGGGAACAATACGGGTTGTGATGGGCCTTGCAGCGGGGCGCGCTACAGGCGTCGCGTTCCCCTTCACAAGCTTTCCTTGATCGCCTCCATCGCCACATAGGTGGAGGTGGAGGCGACATGGGGCAAGGCGCTGATGCGTTCGGCCAGCACGCGGCGGTATTCCTGAATGTCGCCCGTGCGGACCTTGAGCAGATAGTCGAAGCGCGAGGCGATCATGTGGCATTGCTCCACCTCGGGCACGGCCAGCACGGCCTTGTTGAAGGCCTGAAGGGCCGCTTCGCGGGTATCTGACAGTTTGACCTCGACAAAGGCGACATGGGCCTGCCCCATGCGGATCGGGTCAAGCAGGGCACGATAGCCGGTGATGACGCCGGTTTCTTCCAACCGTTTCAGGCGGGCCTGCGTGGGGGATTTCGACAGGCCGATACGGCGGGCCAGTTCGGTGGCGCTGAGGCGGCCATCGGTCGAGAGGGTGCGCAGGATCGCTTCGTCAAATCGGTCGAGGGGGATGCGGTCGATTGGCATGAGATTTCCCCATATTGCGGGCGGAACGGATGGTGATTTGGCCATCTTCGGGAGAATTGACCGGGAAACTTACGGTATTATGGGACAAATGGAGGAAATTGCCCATGCCCCGTGACAGCTTTGACAGCCCTTGGTCCGTGATTGAAGGCGGAAGCCTTGCCGATGAGGCTGCGCTGTTGCGGCAGTTGATTGCCGATGCGGGGCTGGATACGGACGCTCGGGCGCGGATCACGGCGGCGGGGGCCGATCTGGTGGCCCGCATCCGGGCCAGTGTGAAGCCGGGTCTGATGGAGGTGTTTCTGGCCGAATACGGCCTGTCCACCGAAGAGGGCGTCGCGCTGATGTGTCTGGCCGAGGCGCTGCTGCGGGTGCCGGATGCCGAGACGATGGATGCGCTGATCGAGGACAAGATCGCGCCGTCGGACTGGGGGCGGCATCTGGGGAAATCGGCCTCAAGCCTCGTGAACGCGTCGACATGGGCGCTGATGCTGACCGGGAAGGTGCTGGAGGATCGTGAGCCGGGGGTGGTGGGCCATCTGCGGGCGGCGGTGAAGCGGCTGGGCGAGCCCGTGATCCGTCGCGCAGTGGCGCAGGCGATGAAGGAGATGGGGCGGCAATTCGTTCTGGGCGAGACGATCGAGGCCGCGATGAAGCGGGCGAGCGAGCTGGAGGCGAAGGGCTATACCTACAGCTATGACATGCTGGGCGAAGCGGCGCGGACAGAGGCCGACGCGCGGCGCTATCATCTGAGCTACTCCAAAGCGATCACGGCGATTGCGGCGGCGGCGAAGGGCGCGGATATCCGCGCCAATCCGGGGATTTCGGTGAAGCTGTCGGCGCTGCATCCGCGATACGAGGTGGCAAAGCGCGCGCGTGTGATGGCGGAACTTGTGCCGCGCGTGCGGGCGCTGGCGGGGCTGGCCAAGGCGGCGGGGCTGGGGTTCAACATCGATGCCGAGGAAGCGGATCGTCTGGCGCTGTCGCTGGAGGTGATCGAGGCGGTGTTGTCTGATCCGTCGCTTGCCGGGTGGGACGGGTTCGGGGTCGTGGTGCAGGCCTATGGCCGCCGTGCGGGGGCGGTGATCGACTGGCTTTATGCGCTAAGCACGCGGCTGGACCGGCGTATCATGGTCCGGCTGGTGAAGGGCGCCTATTGGGATGCCGAGGTGAAGCGGGCGCAGGTGCTGGGGCTGGAGTCCTTCCCCGTCTTGACCCGCAAGCAGGCGACGGATGTCAGCTATATCGCCAATGCGAAGAAGCTGCTCGGCATGACGGACCGCATCTATCCGCAATTTGCCACGCATAACGCGCATACGGTGGCGGCGATTCTGGAAATGGCGGGCGACAAGCGGGCCTATGAATTTCAGCGCCTGCACGGGATGGGCGAGCGGCTGCATGATCTGGTGCTGACCGATCTGGGCACGAATTGCCGGATCTATGCGCCGGTGGGGGCGCATCGCGACCTGCTGGCCTATCTGGTGCGGCGGCTGTTGGAGAACGGGGCGAATTCGTCCTTTGTGAACCAGATCGTGAATGATGAGGTGCCGCCTGTGGTGGTGGCGGCCTGCCCGCTGACGGCGATGGAAGGGATGGCGCAGGTGGCAAGCCCGGCGTTGAAGACGGGGACGGGGTTGTTCGGCGCGCGTCGCAATGCGCGGGGGTTTGATCTGACCGATGCGGTCGATTTGGCGGCGATCGAGGCAGGCCGCGCGGACCATGCGACGCGGCTGTTCGAGGCGGGGCCGATGACGGCGGGGCGGCCGGTGGGCGGATTGCGGGTCGAGGTGCGCAATCCGGCGACGGGGGCGCTTGTGGGCCACGTGGTGCAGGCGGGCGGCCCGGATGTGGAGACGGCGCTGCGGCTGGCAGAACCCTGGGCGGCGGCAGGGCCGGAGCGGGCGGCCGTGCTGCGGCGGGTGGCAGACCTGTATGAGGCTGAGTTCGGGCCGATCTTTGCGCTGCTGGCGCGGGAGGCGGGCAAGACGTTGGCCGATGCGGTGTCGGAATTGCGCGAGGCGGTGGACTTCCTGCGCTATTATGCCGACGGGATTTCGGGGCTGACCCATCCGGCGAGGGGGGTGTTCACCTGTATCTCGCCATGGAACTTCCCCTTGGCGATCTTCACCGGGCAGATCGCGGCGGCTTTGGCGGCGGGGAATGCCGTGCTGGCCAAGCCGGCAGAGCAGACGCCGCTGATCGCCGCGCTGGCGGTGGGGTTGATGCACAAAGCAGGGGTGCCGGTGACGGCACTGCAACTGCTACCCGGCGAGGGGCCGGTGGTGGGGCGGATGCTGACGTCGGACCCTCGCGTGGGGGGCGTGTGCTTTACCGGATCGACCGAGACGGCGCTGAAGATCCGCCGCGCAATGGCCGATCATCTGGACCCAACCGCGCCGCTGATTGCGGAAACCGGCGGGCTGAATGCGATGATCGTGGATTCGACGGCTCTGCCGGAACAGGCGGTGCGGGATATTCTGGCCTCATCGTTCCAATCGGCGGGACAGCGCTGTTCGGCGCTGCGCTGCCTTTATGTGCAAGAGGATGTGGCGGAGCCGGTGCTGGAAATGCTAAACGCCGCAATGGAAGAACTGGCGCTGGGCGACCCGTGGGATCTGGCCACCGATGTGGGGCCCGTGATCGATGCCGAGGCGGCGGGGATGATCCGCGACCATATCGCTGCGGCGCGGGCCGAGGGGCGGGTGATCAAGGAGATGGCCGCGCCGGAGGGGGGCACCTTTGTCGGCCCAGCGGTGATCCGGGTGCCGGGGATCGCGGCCATGGGTCGCGAGATTTTCGGGCCGGTGCTGCATGTGGCCACGTTCCGCGCCGATCAGATCGATGCGGTGGTGGATGCGGTGAATGCGACGGGCTACGGCCTGACCTTTGGCCTGCACACACGGATCGACGACCGGGTGCAGCGCATCGTGGAGCGGCTGCGGGTGGGCAATACCTATGTCAACCGCAACCAGATCGGCGCGGTGGTGGGCAGCCAGCCCTTTGGCGGCGAGGGCCTGTCGGGGACTGGGCCAAAAGCCGGGGGGCCGGACTATCTGCATCGCTTCACGCGGGGCGGTGTGCCGGTTGTGACGACTGAGGACCGGTTGGCCAGCGAGGCCGAAGTGATGGCGGCCTTGCGCGCTGCGCCGGTGGCGGCCGGGCCGGTGAGTGTGGACCTGCCGGGGCCGACGGGGGAATCAAACCGGCTGACGACCGTGGCGCGGGGGCCTGTGGTCTGCCTTGGGCCGACAGCGGCGGCGGCGGCCGCGCAGGCGGCAGCGATCCGGGGCCTTGGCGGCGTGGGCGTAGAGGCGCCATCGCTGGAGGCGGCCGTCTTGGCACGGCTGGAGGGGATTTCCGGCGCGGTCTGGTGGGGCGTGGCAGAGGCCGGACGCACTTATGCGCAGGCGCTTGCTGGGCGGGCAGGGGCGATCCTGCCGTTGATCGGCGGGCAGCCCGATGCGGGCCATGCGCGGCTGGAGCGGCATGTCTGCATCGACACAACGGCGTCGGGCGGAAATGCGCAGCTCTTGATGGAAGTGGCGG
>PNND01000006.1 GCA_013824045.1 Rhodobacter sp.
ACACGAAAGCCTCACCGCGGCTTCGCTGATGGATTTGCAGGGGGGTTTGGTCAGTCATGCGCGCTCCTCGCCCTATCCAATGGGCGCGGGGCGCGGGGCTTCAACTTGGCAGTGCCATCGAGCTTCCACGCCCCTCGCTATGCGCAAGCCTGCGCATAAAAATTGGGCGGATCGCCCAAGTAAACGCCGATACGGGAAGGGGCGCTTTCACTGCCGGGAACCCTGATACAAAACCCGACCCGCGCGCGATCGCGGGGGGACTCGAACGAAGGCGGTGTCAAAGCGGGCCTGTCATCCGCGCAGATAATCGGCCAGCACCGCCCGTGCGCCGCGTGCGCCAAGATCGGCAAGGAACCCGGAAAAACAGGCGATGACCTGCGCATCCCGGCCCAGCGCGCCGTAGATATCCTGCATTCCAAGCCATACCGCCGGATCCGAGGCCGCAGCACGGGCGGTGGCTTGCAGCCTGTCCCAGTTGGGATCGTTGGGCTCGATCACCCGGCCCTGATCCGACATGCCCATGCAATATCGGCACCACAGCGCGCTTTCCAGAATCAGCCCGCGCGGCAGATGCCCCTTCGCCAAATTGTCGGCAATGGAAGGAATGATGAACTTCGGCTGACGGTTCGATCCATCAAGGCAGAGGCGGCGTTCGGTATCGGCCACTTCGGGATTGGAAAACCGTTCGCGGATCAGCGCGAAATAGCCGTTCAAATCGGTGCCGGGGACTGGGGGCACGATGGGGATGATCTCTTCCCGCTCGACCTTTTCAAGAAAGCCCGCAATCAGGGGTTCGGCCATCGCCTCATGCACGAATTCGATATCCATCAGCCCGCCCGGATAGGCGATGATAGCGTGCCCTCCGTTCAGGATGCGGATCTTCATCGCCTCATAAGCATGGACATGGGGCGTGAAGGTGACCCCCACCTTTTCCAGCGGGGGGCGACCGGCCGGGAAGTGATCCTCAAGCACCCATTGGCGAAAGGGTTCGCAGGTGACCGGAACAGGATCATCGGCCAGCCCGAAAGACGCCGCCATGGCGCGTTCGCGCGGGCCGGTGGCGGGCGTGATGCGGTCGACCATGCCATTTGGAAAGGCGACATGCGCCGCGATCCAATCAGCCAGCGCCGGATCGGACAAGCGCGCAAGGCCGATGACGGCGGCGCGCGTCACCTCGCCATTGCCGGGGAGGTTGTCGCAGGACATCACAGTGAAGGGCACCACCCCCGCCGCGAGCCGCGCGCGCAGCGCGGCCACGATGGCACCAAAGGCGGTGGCGGGGCTGTCGGGGTTGTGAACATCTGCGACGATCTCGGGATGGGTCGGGTCAAACTGGCCTGTGGCGGGATCAACGAAATATCCGCCCTCTGTCACCGTGAGCGACACGATGCGAATCTCCGGCCGGGTCATGGCGGCGATCAGGGGGGCATTGTCGGGCGAGACGGGCAGGAAATCCACCATCGCGCCAATGCGGCGGGCGGTCTTTCCGGCGGGGTCCAACTCGATCACCGTCGACAGGCAATCCTGTGCCATCAGCGCATCGCGCATCCGGGCATCCGGCGCGCGGACCCCGGCCCCGATGATGGCCCAATCCATCCCCTCGCCCAGAGCGAAAAGGTCATCCAGATAGACGGCCATATGCGCCCGGTGAAAGTTGCCAAGGCCGATATGCACGATGCCGGGCGTCAGGCGGCTGCGGTCATAGGCCGGCATGGCAACCTTTGGTGCAGAGGGTGGCAGAGCGCTATGGGTCATCTGGGGCCTCGGTCGTCTGTGATCCCGCAGATTGCGGGGCAAGGGAAAGCGTCAAAGCAAGGGGCCAAGGCCCGGTCGGTTGCGTGCGGCGTGACGGATGCGGGGCGCATGTCAGGCCATCCAGTTGCCGCCATCGACCCCGTAGGTCTGGGCGGTGATATAGGCAGCCTCATCCGAGGCGAGAAAGACAGCCATCCCTGCCACCTCATCCGGGGTGCCGAAGCGGCCATAGGGCACGGCATCGCCGACGCGGCGCTTCTTCTCACCCAAGGGGAGCCCTTCGGCGGCGGCGAACAGGGAATCGACGTGATCCCACATGTCGCTTTCAATGACACCGGGGGCGATAGCGTTGACGGTGATGCCGTGCTTGATCAGGTTCAGGCCCGCCGATTGCGTCAGGCTGATGACGGCGGCCTTGGTGGCGCAATAGACGGCGCCAAGAGGTTCTCCCCTGCGGCCCGCTTGTGATGCTAGGTTGATGATGCGCCCGCCTTGCCCTCGCTGGATCATGTGGCGGGCGGCGGCTTGCAGGACAAACAGCGTGCCTGCCACGTTGACGGCAAAGAGACGGTCGTAACTGGCGCGAGTGATGTCGGTGATCGGGGCAAGGTCATAGACGCCTGCATTGTTCACCAGAATGTCGATATGGCCCATGGTGACCTGCGCATGGGCTATGGCGGCATCGATGCTGTCCTGACGCGTCACATCCATGACCACGCCATTCACGCCCATCTGATGCGCGGCCTGTTTGACGGCCAGTTCCGACAGGTCAGCCACCATCACGGTGGCACCCTCGCGCAGGAAGGCGCGGGCGAAGGCCGCACCAATGCCGCGCGCGCCACCCGTGATGAGGGCTGTCTTGCCGGAAAGCCGCGCCATTGCGTCAGGCCATCCAGTTGCCGCCATCGACGCCAAAGGTTTGGGCGACGATGTAGCGGGCCTCGGGCGTGGCAAGGAAAATCGCCATTCCGGTCAGATCGGCGGCAGTGCCCATGCGGCCAAAGGGGACGGCGGCGCCCACCTCGCGCTTTTTCTGGCCGGGAGCCTTGCCCTCGTACTTGGCGAAGAAGGCATCTACCCCGTCCCAGTGTTCGCCATCCACCACGCCGGGCGCGATGGCGTTGACGTTGATGCCATGCTGGATCAGGTTCAGCCCTGCCGATTGCGTCAGGCTGATCACGGCGGCCTTGGTGGCGCAATAGACGGCCACCAGCGATTCACCGCGCCGCCCGGCTTGGGACGCCATGTTGATGATTGTGCCGCCCTGCCCGCGCGCGATCATGTGGCGCGCGGCGGTTTGTAGACAGAACAGGGTGCCCGCGACGTTGACGGCAAACAGCTTGTCATAATCGGCGCGGGTGATCTCTGCGATGGGGGCGGCCGAGAACAGGGCGGCGTTGTTGATCAGGATGTCCAGATGGCCCATATGCGCAATCGCAGCGGCAAAGCCTGCATCGATGCTCTCCTGCCGCGTCACATCCATTTGCACGGCCATCGCCTGCGGGCCAAGGCTGGCGGCGGCCTTGGCCACGGCATCGGCGTTGATGTCGGCCAGTGCCACCCGCGCGCCCTCACTGATATAGGCGCGGGCGAATTCCAGCCCGATGCCCCGCGCGGCCCCTGTGACAAGGGCGGTCTTTCCATGCAACCTCATGCCAGTGCCTTTCCGTCAGCGCCGAAGCGGTGGATCTTGCCTGCCTGCGGGGACAGGGCGATGCGGTCGCCATGGCGCAGCGCGACCTCGCCGCTGGCGCGGACGGTGATGGTTTCGCCCGTGTCCAGCACGACCTTGAGGAAGGTGTCCGATCCCAGATGTTCGGTCAGGCCCACCACCCCGCGCCATGGCCCGCCATCCCCGATATCCAGATGTTCGGGCCGCACGCCGATGGTGGTGGCGCCATGCTGTGCAGCTTCGGCCCCTGCGATCAGGTTCATCTTCGGGCTGCCGATGAAGCCCGCTACAAACAGGTTGGCCGGGCGGTGATACAGCTCCAGCGGAGAGCCCACCTGTTCGATATTGCCCGCGTTCAGCACGACGATCTTGTCGGCCATGGTCATGGCCTCCACCTGATCATGGGTGACATAGATCATCGTGGTTTTCAGCGACTGGTGCAGTTCGGTGATTTCCTGCCGCATGCTGACCCGCAGCGCGGCGTCGAGGTTGGACAGGGGTTCATCAAACAGGAAGGCCGCAGGTTCGCGCACGATGGCGCGGCCGATGGCGACACGCTGGCGCTGGCCGCCCGACAACTGGCCGGGGCGGCGATCAAGGTAGTTGGTTAGGTTCAGGATGCGGGCGGCATTCTGAACCTTCTTCTCCTGCTCTGCCTCGGACAGTCCCGCCATCTTCAGCGGAAAGGCGATGTTCTTGCGCACCGTCATGTGGGGATAAAGCGCATAGCTTTGGAACACCATCGCCAGCCCGCGCTTGGCGGGCGGCAGATAGGTGGCGTCCAGACCATCAATGTCGATCTGGCCTGCGGTCACATCTTCAAGCCCGGCGATCAGGCGCAGAAGGGTGGATTTGCCGCAGCCCGAGGGGCCGACGAACACGACGAATTCGCCATCCTCGATGGTCAGGTTGATGTCGGGGATGACCGCGACCTCACCAAAGGATTTGTTGACGTGTTTGAGTGTTATCTTGCCCATGGGGTCCTCACTTCACCGCGCCGAAGGTT
>PNND01000415.1 GCA_013824045.1 Rhodobacter sp.
GCCGCGATCACGCCTTCGGCGATGATGTCGCAGCGCATGATGCCGCCGAAGATGTTGACGAGGATGCCTTTGACGTTCGGATCAGAGGTGATGATCTTGAACGCCTCGGTCACCTTTTCCTTGGTCGCGCCACCGCCCACATCGAGGAAGTTGGCGGGTTCGGCGCCGTAAAGCTTGATGATGTCCATCGTGGCCATCGCCAGACCTGCGCCGTTGACCATGCAGCCAATCTCGCCATCCAGCGCGATGTAGTTCAGGTCGAATTTGGAGGCGGCGAGTTCCTTGGGGTCTTCTTCCGTCTCATCGCGCAGGGAGGCGATGTCGGGGTGGCGGTAGAGGGCGTTGCCGTCAAAACCCATCTTGGCATCAAGCAGTTTCAGGCTGCCATCCTTGAGCACGCAGAAGGGGTTGATCTCCAGCATGTCCATGTCTTTGTCGGTGAACAGGCGGTAGAGATCGCGGACGATCTTGACGCATTGCTTGACCTGATTGCCCGCGAGGCCGAGCGAAAAGGCGACGCGACGGCCGTGGAAATCCTGGAACCCCGTGGCCGGGTCGATGGTGAAGGTGTGGATCTTTTCAGGGGTGTCGTGGGCGACATCCTCGATGCTCATCCCGCCCTCGGTCGAAGCGACGATGGAGATGCGGCTGGTCTGACGATCGATCAGCAGGGCGAGGTAGAATTCGCGGTCGATGTCGGAGCCGTCTTCAATATAGATGCGGTTGACGACCTTGCCGGTATCGCCGGTTTGGATGGTGACGAGCGTGCGGCCCAGCATTTGGCGGGCGAACTGGCTGGCCTCTTCCACCGAGCGGGCAAGGCGGACGCCGCCTTTTTCGCCGGCTTCGGGTTCCTTGAAATGGCCTTTGCCGCGGCCCCCGGCGTGGATTTGTGCCTTGACCACCCAGAGCGGGCCGTCGAGTTCACCGGCGGCTGTCTTGGCCTCTTCGGCCTTCAGCACCACGCGGCCATCGGACACCGGAATGCCGTAGGAGCGCAAAAGCGCCTTGGCCTGATATTCGTGGATGTTCATCGCAACTGTCCCGTCCTAGTGGTTTTGACGGGTATTGCCACGGAAATGGGCAGGGTTGAAACGGTATTCTACGGTATACAGCCGTTTGCCGGGAAAAATCGGCCTTTTGTGATCACACGCGGAAAAAGTGTGATCACAAGTTACAAAACGTTAGCGATACCGGGTGATTCGTCAGGTTTCAGGATCGGCGGTGAACAGGGTTTGGCCGCGCGGAAGGCGGTGGTCGTGGCGGGTGGCGGTGAAGCCTGCGGTGCGGGCGAGGGTGAGAACGTGGCGTTCGGACATGTGCCAAGGGAAGCGGTCGGGATGGGTGACGACGCCATCGGCTTGGCGATGCGGGCCGGAATGCTGTTCCGGGGCCAGAAAGACGGTGAAGATCAGGCGGCGCAGGGAAGGGAAGCGGGGGCGGAGGTTCGTGAGCGCGGTGGCGAGGTGGTCGGCGGGCAGGTGAGTGAAGACGGCGAAGGCCAGCGCGAAGGTGATGGTGGCCGGGATGTGAGGGTAGGTGAAGGCGGTGTCTTCTATCAGGTGGTCTTGCGGGAGTTTGGTGCGGGTAGCGTCATCCAGTTCGGTTTCCCAACCTTTAAGCATCAGCGCGCGGGAGAGGTCGGTCGCCCAGTAGCCCGCGACCTGCGGGGCGAGGTGGCGACCGAGGCGCAGCGCACCTGCGCCGATGTCGAGCAGGTGGTCGGTGCCGGTCAGGCCGTGCTGGGTGAGCAGGGGCAGGACGATGCGGGGGGTTTCCTCCCACCTTCCACCGACGATGTCGCGGTGGCGGCCTTTGGCGAGGGCGTCATCGTAGAAGCCGGGGGCGTGATAGGGCGAGGGGAGGGTCATTCCGCCGGGTCAACCGGGCTGAGCGGCGCGGCGGACGAGGGCGAGCATCAGGTCGGTCGCGCGGGCCATGTCTTGCGCGCTGACCCATTCGAGGGGGCCGTGAATTTCCTGCATGCCGGTGAAAAGGTTGGGGCAGGGAACGCCCATTTCGGTGAGGCGCGAGCCATCGGTGCCGCCCCGGATGGGGACGGAGACGGGATCAAGGCCGATGTCGCGGCAGGCATCGCGGGCCAGATCGACGGGGCGCATGTCGGATTCCAGCCAGTAGCGCATGTTGCGATATTGGGGCGTGATGGTGCAGGTGATCGTGGCGCGGGGTTCTGTGGCCTGTATCGCGGCGCAGACGGCGCGCAGGATTTCGCCTTTGGCTTCAAGACCTTCGCGTTCGAAATCGCGCAGGATGAAGCGCAGCGTCATGGTGGAGGAGCCGCCTGTCATGTCGGTGGCGTGGATGAAGCCGTCACGGCCATCGGTGAGTTCGGGCAGCATGCTGTGTTGAGGAAGGGCGGCGATGATCTTGGACGCCAGATGGATGGCGTTGACCATCTTGCCCTTGGCCCAGCCGGGGTGGATCGAGACGCCTTCGATTTTGACCTCGGCCCCGTCGGCGGAGAAGGTTTCATATTCGATCTCGCCCACCGAGCCGCCGTCGAAGGTATAGGCCCAGTCGACGGCGAGGTCGGCAGGAAGGCGGCGGTCGACGCCGCGACCGATTTCCTCATCGGGGGTGAAGGCGATGCGGATGGGGCCGTGGGGGATGGAGGGATCGGCCAAGAGGGCGCGGGCGGCGGTCATGATGATGGCGACGCCGGCCTTGTCATCGGCGCCAAGGAGTGTGGTGCCGGAGGCGGTGATGATGTCATGCCCCTGTTTTTGCGCGAGATTTGGCGAGGTGTCGGGGGTAAGCGTCAGGGTAGGATTGTCCGGGTAGGTGATCGCGCCGCCGTTGTAGCCCCGGATCACGCGGGGCTTTACCCCGGTGGCGTTGAACTGCGGCGCGGTGTCGACGTGGGCGAGAAAGCCGATGGTCGGGCCGGGGGCGGTACCGGGGATGGTGGCCAGAACGGTGCCGTAATCGGTGAGGCGGACATCACTTGCCCCGATATCGGTGAGTTCCCGCACCAGCAGATTGGCCATGTTCAACTGGATCGCGGTGGAGGGCTGGCTGGGGCTTTGGGCATCGGACTGGCTGTCGATGGCGCAGTAGCGGATGAGGCGGTCGGTGAGTTCGGCGCTGTGGTCGGTCATGCGGTATGTCCTCTTTGGCGGGATGGGACCGTGGGGCGCGCGGCTTGTCAATGGCGGGCGGATTTGGCTGTGATTTCCGAGGATTGCGGTTTTGAGGTGTTCAGCCGCGCAGTGCAGACGCGCAGTGCAGACGGGTGTGCATACAAGTTTGGGCAGGGTAGAGTGGGCGAACATGGTTAAGGGTGCATGGGCGCACAAAACTGGCCGCGCTCCGGGCTTGACCCGGGGCCTCTCTTTGGCGGTGGTAAGGGGGGGAGGTACCGGGACAGGCCCGGGACAGGCCCGGGACAGGGTTGGCTAGTTCAGCCAGAGCGACATGAGCATGGCATCGCCGCCCATCATCGCTTCGAACTGACGCCAGCTTTCGGGGCTGACCGTTTCGCCCTTTTCCAGATAGGGCAGGGCGCCTGTGCCCTGAATCCAGTCTTTCACGTCGATCGGGGCGGGATCGGTGAACATGCGGGCGAGGTTGACGCCTGCCCCATCGCCGAGACGCCAGTACGGGATGAGCTTTTCGCCCTTGAGGAGCGCCTCGCCATCGGCCAGCACGGCGAGCCATGTGGCCCCGGTGCCGGGGGGCAGCGTCAGGCCGAGGGCGGAGGTCTGGCGGTCGTTGGGGAGCCATTCGGCAGTGTTGTCCGTCTCTGCCTCGACCGCCGCCCAAAAGGTGCGGTTGTCGGTGACCAAGGACAGGAAATGCGCCTGCGCTTTGGACAGGCGGGCGGCATCGGGTTGCTGATCGAGCGCGTCGAGCATGACCCAGAGCGCATCGACGAAGGGGGTGATCACGAAGAATTCTTCGGCATAGGGGGGCGAGATGGCGCGCATCCCATCGCGGGCCGTGGCGGCGTGGGTGAGGGCATCGGTGGGATCGTAGGCGAGGATGACCTCGGATACACCTTCAAGGAGGTGGGTATAGGCCGAGAGCCAAGCCGCATCGGCGCGGTCGAAGGTGATTGTGGGGGCGGGGCTGGCGGGGTCGCGGTCGAACCAGCGCCAGCCGAGGAGGGACGGGCCGAGGAGGGCCATCAGATCCTCATCCGGGGTGCGGGCGGCATCGGCGTTCACGTCGAACCAGAGGTCGGCGAGGTTGATGGTGAGGGCGAATTCGGGGCCGGTGGCGAGGCCGGTGAGCGGTTCGCGGGCGGCGGCCATGCCAGTGGCGGCCTCGGCAAACAGGGCGGCCACATCGCCGGGGGCGAAGGTGGCGTCAGGGGCAGCGCCCTGATCAAGCCGCAGGAAGGGGATGGTGCCGGTGACATCGGTCATGCCGGTGCGGTAGCGGGCCTGAAACGTCGCCTCGACCGCGCG
>PNND01000445.1 GCA_013824045.1 Rhodobacter sp.
AGGGGCCGGATCTGGCGATCCGGCCCCGTTTCGATGTGCAGCGCGTGGTGCAGCACCGCAGTGCAGACGGGCGTATGCACGCAGCGCACTGTGTTTTGGGCGCGGCGCAACGGCCAAAGGAACGCTCCGGATCAGGTCCGGGGCGGGGTTGCCCCGTGGTCAGCCAACCAGCGCCTTGTTGAGGTATTCATCGACCTTTTCCAGATAGCCGATGGTGGTGAGCCATTTCTGATCCGGGCCGACGAGGAGGGCGAGGTCCTTGGTCATCCAGCCGTCTTCGACTGTTTGGACGGTGACCTTTTCCAGCGTGGTGGCAAAGCGCATCAGCGCGTCATTGTCATCGAGCTTGGCCCGGTGCTTCAGCGCACCGGTCCAGGCGATGATGGAGGCGATGGAATTGGTCGAGGTCTGCTTGCCCTGCTGATGTTCGCGGTAGTGGCGGGTGACGGTGCCGTGGGCCGCTTCGGCCTCCACCACCTTGCCATCGGGAGTCATGAGGACCGAGGTCATCAGGCCCAGCGAGCCGAAGCCCTGCGCCACGGTGTCGGACTGCACATCCCCATCATAATTCTTGCAGGCCCAGACATAGCCGCCCGACCATTTCATGGCAGAGGCCACCATGTCATCGATCAGGCGGTGTTCGTAATGGATCCCAAGCGCTTTGAAACGGTCTTCGAATTCGGCGGCGTAGACCTCGGCGAAGATGTCCTTGAAGCGGCCGTCATAGGCCTTGAGGATAGTGTTCTTGGTGGAGAGATACACCGGCCAGCCCTTCATCAGCCCGTAGTTGAAGGAGGAGCGGGCGAAATCGTAGATGGAGGCGTCGAGGTTATACATGGCCATGGTGACGCCCGCGCCGGGGGCATCGAACACGTCGCGTTCGATCACGGTGCCGTCTTCGCCCGCGAATTTGATCGTGACCTTGCCCTTGCCGGGGAAACGGAAATCGGTGGCGCGATACTGGTCGCCAAAGGCGTGGCGGCCGACGACGATGGGCTTTGTCCAGCCCGGCACCAGGCGGGGGACGTTCTTGCAGATGATCGGTTCGCGGAAGATGACGCCGCCGAGGATGTTGCGGATGGTGCCGTTGGGCGATTTCCACATCTGCTTCAGGCCGAATTCTTCGACCCGCGCCTCATCCGGGGTGATGGTGGCGCATTTGACGCCGACGCCGTGTTTCAGGATGGCATGCGCCGCATCCACGGTGACCTGATCATTGGTGCGGTCGCGTTCCTCGATCCCCAGATCGTAGTAATGCAGGTCGACATCCAGATAGGGCAGGATCAGCTTTTTCTTGATGAAGTCCCAGATGATGCGGGTCATCTCATCGCCGTCGAGTTCGACGACGGGGTTGGCTACCTTGATCTTGGTCATGCCCTTGGCCCTTTCGGAAATGGAAGTGATGCGGCGGTCCATAGTGCAAAATGCAGCCTTTGGAAAGCATTGTATGCGATGGCATACCGTTTATCGCCGCCGTTGACGTGACTCGCCTTTGGGTTGATCCTTTGTGCTGCGGTGTATGGGGTGCGCGATGAAGAACATAGCGGTGTTCTGTGACGGAACGTGGAACCATCTGGATATGGTGGAGCAGACCAATGTGGCGATCCTGTCGCGCAATGTGCTGCCGGTGACGGCGGCGGGTGTGGTGCAGCGGGCGATCTATCTGCCGGGGGTGGGGACGCGGAAGAAGGCGGCGGGACCGATCGAGCGGGCGGTGGATCGGGTGACGGGCGGGGCCTTTGGCTGGGGGTTGGATGGGAGGTTGGAGGCGGCCTATCGGGAGATTGCGGGCATATACGAACCGGGCGACAGGCTGTTTCTGTTCGGTTTTTCGCGCGGGGCCTATATGGCGCGGTCGCTGGCGGGGTTGTTGCGCAATTGCGGGCTGCCCGAGCCTGCCACGATAGGCCGGATCGGCGAGGCGATGACGCTTTACCGTAACCGCGAGCCCGGATCGCATCCGGATGCGCCAGCAAGCCTGCGGTTCCGGGCGGCGTTCTCGCCGCGCTATGCCACCAGCGAGACAGACCAGATGGTGCGCGAGGTGTCGGTTGAGATGCTGGCGGTGGATTATCTGGGGGTGTGGGATACGGTCGGGGCGCTGGGGGTGCCTGATCATTTCGCCGGATTGGCGGCGCTGACCAATGGGAAATACAAGTTCCACGATCTGCGCCTGTCGAGCATGGTGAAATCGGCCCGGCATGCGGTGGCGATCGATGAGCGGCGGCGGACCTTTCCGCCCACGCTGTGGGAAAACCTGACCGAGTTGAACATTGGTGAGGGGGATCTGCCTTATCGGCAGGAGTGGTTTCCCGGCACGCATGGCGGGGTGGGCGGTGGTGGGCCGATCCGGGGGCTTTCCAATGCGGCGCTGTTGTGGATTGCGGGCGGGGCCGAGGAGGCGGGGTTGGAGATTTCCGCCGCGATAAAGGATGCGGCGCAAAGGGCGGTGGCGCTGGATGCGCCGCTGGACAACCATCCGCCAAAGAGCGGGCCTTTGGCGGGGTTGTTCAGGGGTAAGGGGATGGATCGGTCACCGCCGCCTTCGATCAGGGCGGTGTCATGGATGGCGAGGGAGCGGTGGCGGCTGCATGGCTACCGCCCAGTGCCGCTGCGGCCATTCGGGCCGAAGATGGAGCCGCCCGTGTTGCCGGGGGACTGGCGCGATTAGGCGAAGAAGCGCAGGGATTGGGCGCGGACCCAATTCCACAGGCGCGGGGCGCCGCGGGCGATCTTGGAGCCCACGCGGGTGTCAAGCTGATCGAGCGTCACGTTGTAGGTGATCCATGTGCCGCCGCCGGATTGCAGGTTGGCCATGACGGGCTGCACACGATCAAGGCTTTTGGCGAAGATGGCGTCGGGGGTCTGGGCGGCCTCGAATTCCTCCCACAGGAAGCGGAAGCTTGCTGCGAGGTCGGGGGGAAGAAGGCCGAAGATGCGGTCGGCGGCGTGGGACTCGGCCGCTTGGGTTTCGGTGGAGGCATGGGCGGTGCCATTGGCGGAATGGATCGGGACATCGCCCACGTCAATCTCCACCAGATCATGCAGCAGGAGCATGCGGATCACGCGGTCGATGGAGACACCGGGCGGGGCGTGATCGGCAAGGGTGAGGGCGTAGAGGGCGAGGTGCCAGCTGTGTTCGCCCGAGTTTTCGGGCCGCGAGCCATCGCAGAGCGTGGTGGCGCGCAGCACGGATTTAAGGCGGTCCGCCTCATTCAGGAAGGCGAATTGCTGGTCGAGCCGTTCGGTCAATGACCGGCCGTGTCGAGGGGCGCGCGGGGGGCATCAGCCCCTTCGCGCTTGGCCTTCAGCGTCTGTTCGAGGAACTTGCGGCCCTTGCGTTCGGCAAGGATCACGCGGACGGCGGTCATGAAGGCCTCTTGCGTGGTGGGCGAGGCGTCGAGGAGGACGCGCGCCACCCGATCATGCAGTTTGTCATCGCCAAGCTCATCCATCGCCTCGACGACATCCTTGGCGAGTTGTTCGGTGAGATCCTGCAGGATGGGCATCAGCGCGACCCTTCCGTCAGGCGGCGGCGGACGTAATGGGCAACCGTGTCGATCATGGGTTTCATATGGGCCTCTTCATCCTTGAAGAAGTGATCCGCACCCTCGACCTCGGTATGGGTGATGGTGATGCCCTTTTGCTCGTGCAGCTTTGAGACCAGCTGGCGCGTGTCCTTTGGCGGGGCGACGCGGTCGGCGGTGCCGTTGATGATGAGGCCAGAGGAGGGGCAGGGGGCGAGGAAGGAGAAGTCATAGAGGTTCGCCGGCGGGGCGACCGAGATGAAGCCGGTGATTTCCGGGCGGCGCATCAGAAGCTGCATCCCGATCCAGGCACCAAAAGAGAAGCCCGCGACCCAGCAATGCTTGGCGTTCTGGTTCATCGACTGCAGATAGTCGAGCGCGGAGGCGGCATCGGACAGTTCGCCGATCCCCATGTCATATTCGCCCTGGCTTCGGCCCACGCCGCGGAAGTTGAAGCGCAGGACGGTGAAGCCCAGATTGTAGAAGGCGTAATGCAGGTTGTAGACAACCTTGTTGTTCATCGTGCCGCCATATTGCGGATGCGGATGCAGCACGATGGCGATGGGGGCGTCGCGGTCCTTTTGCGGATGGTAGCGGCCTTCCAGCCGGCCTTCGGGACCAGCGAAAATCACTTCGGGCATTGCACAGCGCCTGTCTTTGACTGGAGCGAATTGTTGACGACTTCGCTCGGACAATTTAGAACCATTCCAAAGGCACGTCCGGCGTGCCGCTTGGGCGGGTCGGTTTCAGGTAATGGGCCGCACTCGCGGCGTCAATGTTTTTGCAAGGGATCGGTCATGAAACTGTCGACCAAGGGGCGATACGCCATGGTGGCGCTGGCGGATCTGGCGCTGGC
>PNND01000165.1 GCA_013824045.1 Rhodobacter sp.
GGGTCTGGCTTTCCCTTGAAATCCCGGCCCATCCGGCGTATTTGCCCACCAACCCTAATGCGTGGACCCGAAACCATGGCCAAGACGAACCCCATCACCTTTCTTCAGCAGGTGCGAACCGAAGTCGGCAAGGTCGTCTGGCCGACCCGGCGCGAGGTGGTGCTGACCACGATCATGGTGTTCATCATGGCGGCGCTGACGGCGACGTTCTTCAGCCTTGTCGATCTGGGCATCCGCACGGGGCTGCGCGCGATCCTGGGTTGATCGCGGGCATTGGCCCGGATTTGCCTTGAATTCATTGGGCCGCGCTTGTATCTGCGCCCCTGAACAAGGAACACGGGCGCGCAGCGATTCGAGTTGCGCGCTTTGTTTTGTTCCTGAAAGCATAGAAATTTCAGGGGGTTCGCCCCCGCTGACGTAAGGTGGATGAGGCATGGCGAAGCGCTGGTATTCGGTGAGCGTTCTCTCGAATTTCGAGAAGAAGGTTGCCGAGCAGATCCGCACGGCCGTGATTGAAGCCGGGCTGCAGGAAGAAATCGACGAAGTGCTGGTGCCGACCGAGGAAGTCCTTGAAGTGCGGCGCGGCAAGAAGGTGACGAGCGAGCGGCGCTTCATGCCCGGCTATGTGCTGGTGCGGATGGAGATGTCGAACAAGGGCTATCACCTGATTTCGTCGATCAACCGGGTGACCGGGTTCCTTGGCCCGCAGGGCAAGCCGATGCCGATGCGGGATGCGGAAGTGAACGCGATCCTGAACCGGGTCGAAGAGGGCGAGGTTGCGCCGCGCAACCTGATCCGTTTCGAGATCGGCGAGAAGGTGAAGGTCACCGATGGCCCGTTTGAGGGCTTTGACGGGATGGTGGAAGAGGTCGACGAGGACCACAGCCGCCTGAAGGTTTCGGTATCGATCTTTGGCCGGGCGACCCCGGTCGAGCTGGAATTCACGCAGGTCACCAAAGGGGCCTGAGTGAATCGTGTGGGAGGCGAGCGCCCCTTGGGGTGACGGACCGGACCACTAAACCGCGTCTTGCCCAATTCCGGGCGGCCCAATCCCGGGCGACGCAGTGACAGAGGAGATGGCCCCATGGCCAAGAAAGTAATCGGCAGCCTGAAGCTGCAAGTGAAGGCACAGCAAGCCAACCCGTCGCCGCCGGTTGGTCCGGCGCTGGGGCAGCGCGGCCTGAACATCATGGCCTTCGTGAAGGAATTCAACGCGAAGACCGCTGAAATCCCGCCGGGCACGCCGACGCCCGTCGTCATCACCTATTACCAGGACAAGTCGTTCAGCCTTGAGCTGAAGACGGCGCCGGCCTCGTACCTGCTGAAGACCGCTGCCGGTCTGCCGCCGGTTGGCAAGCGCAACCGCGCGAAGGGTTCGGCCAAGCCGGGCCGTGAAGTGGCCGGCACGGTGACCGTGGCGCAGGTGCGCCAGATCGCCGAAACGAAGATGAAGGACCTGAACGCCAATTCCGTGGAAGCTGCGATGCAGATCATCCTCGGCTCGGCGAAGTCCTGCGGCATCGAAGTGAAGGGCTGAGATCATGGCAAAACTCGGTAAGCGCGTTCGCGCAGCACAAGACGTTTTCGGCACCGCGACCAATGTTTCGGTCGAGGATGCTGTGGCCCTGATCAAGAAGGCGGCTTCGGCCAAGTTCGACGAGACGGTCGAAATCGCGATGAACCTTGGCGTTGATCCCCGCCATGCGGACCAGATGGTGCGCGGCGTGGTGCAACTGCCGAACGGCACGGGCAAGACCGTGCGCGTGGCGGTGTTCGCCCGTGGTGCCAAGGCCGATGAGGCCAAGGCTGCTGGTGCGGATATCGTGGGTGCGGAAGACCTGATGGAAACCATCATGGGCGGCAAGATCGAGTTCGACCGTTGCATCGCGACGCCGGACCTGATGCCGCTGGTGGGCCGTCTGGGCAAGATCCTGGGCCCGCGCAACCTGATGCCGAACCCGAAGGTCGGCACCGTGACGATGGACGTGAAAACGGCTGTCGAAGCGGCTAAGGGCGGCGAAGTGCAGTTCAAGGTTGAAAAGGCCGGTGTGGTGCATGCAGGCGTTGGCAAGGTGTCGTTCGATGCCGACAAGCTGGCCCAGAACGTGCGCGCCTTCGTCGATGCGGTGAGCAAGGCCAAGCCCGCCGGGGCCAAGGGTGCGTACCTGAAGAAGGTGTCGCTGTCCTCGACCATGGGGCCGGGCGTTTCGGTTGATCTGGCCTCGGCCACTGCCAACTGATTGACGATCTGGTCTGAGACCTGATTTACAGAGCGGGCATCCGGAAACGGGTGCCCGTTTTTCGTTGTGGGGCGCGGGCGCCGCCTTGGTGATTGGAGAGTGTGGTTGGAGTTGGCCGACAGCGGTGAAGCGATGGAGAGGCTTGTTCCGGACCGGGGCCGGATCGCCGTCTATTCCTGCTATTTCGGCCAGTATGAACCGTTTCACCGGCATGCAGTCGGGCCGGAAGGCGACTGGGATCGCATAATCTTTACCGATCACGCCGGACTGGACGCGCCCGGATGCCGGGTGGTGCGGTTGCCCGAAGGGTTTGGCGGGCTGACAGCGAAACAGCTTTCGCGGCTGCCGAAGCTGTGGCCGGAGCGGTTTCTGGGGCTGTATGACTGGGTGATCTACATCGACAACCGGGCGCGGCTGGTGATGCCACCGGATGAGGTGGTTGCCCGGTTGGATGCTGTGCATGGCGGGGTGGCCCCGGCGGGCCGGTTTCTGGTGCGGCACAGGGCGCGGGGCTGTTCGTGGCGCGAAGCCGAAGTGTGCCTGCGGCAGGAAAAGCTGGATGCCGAGGAAATGGCCCGTCTGCGCGCGTGGTTCCACGCGGCCGGGCTGCCAAGGAATGCGGGGCTGTTCGTCAATACCGCGCTGGTGCAGAAGATGGGATCGTCGGATACCGCGCGGTTGAATGAGGCGTGGTTCGGGGCCTTTGTCAGCATTGCGGGGCGGGATCAGGTTCTGTTGCCCAATGTGATGCGGATGACGGGGCTGGCCCAGCATGAGATGGGCATGGCCTTGGCGGAGTTTGCCCAATGGCCGGTTTTCGGGTTCAAGATCCGCAACATGTTCCGGCGGGGCATGGCGCTGCCGGAGGGATGGGACAGGCCGAAAACGGCTGTCGCTGCCGATGAGGATGGGTCGGACGGGGGGATGGCCGATCCGATGGAACAAGGGAAGCCTGCCGCGAGGGCGGCGTCGAAAGGAGAGATGCAGGTGCAGGATTTCAAGCGGAAGCACAAACTGGGCGAGCGGCTTGTGGCAGAAGATGCAGCCCGTCTGGATCAGGGCAGCGTCGTTCTGGGTGAGGATGACATGAAGCTGTATCGCTATGGCGGCGAGGATGGCTTTGATCTGGAGCTGTATCGCAAGGTGCAGACCGAGGCGAACAAGCTGAAGATCAAGAACCAGTTCGTGCCAGAGGAGCATATCGCGATCCTGTCGCGCTATATGCTGGATCAGGGTGCAAAGCCGATCACCGGCATCTGCCATGGCACGCGCCGGGGCAATGAGCAGGTGTGGTTCCGCCAGTATCTTGGCCCGCAGGCCGAGGTGTTCGGGACCGAAATCTCGGACACGGCCACGGAGTTTCCGCACACGATCCAGTGGGATTTCCACGAGGTCGATCCGGCTTGGCTGGGCAAGATGGACCTGGTCTATTCCAATTCCTGGGATCACGCCCATGATCCGGAGCGGGCCTTTGCGGGGTGGATCAGCTGTCTGAAACCCGGCGGGTTCCTGATGCTGGATCATGGTTGGAACTACTTGCCCGACCGGGTGTCGCCCATGGATCCGTTCGGAATTTCGGAAGCCGGGTTGGTGAAGATGCTGAACCGGCTGGGGGCAGCGACCGGCGCCGTGGTCGAGGTGATCGATGGCGGCAAGCACAAGCGCCACCAGATCCGCACGGTGATTTTCCGCGCGCGCGCGTGATTTCGCGACGGGCGGCGAGGGCGACCACGGTATCTGCGTGGCTGGTGCACTGCGGGGGCTTGGAAAGGGCGGGCGGAATGGATATTGACCCGTGATACTCTGCCTGCGTGATTCGTTGCGCAGGTCGCGTATCCTTTGTCCGAGACGGTGGGTGCCGGGTGCGAGCCTAGCTTAATTTCCCTCCTGAGATGAGAGAACGAGACGGATTTCCGGGGGTTTTCCTCGGGCGATCATAACTCGGGATATCATTCGGACCCGAATGCCCCTGCTTGCGGGGGCTTAAATGAGCCGGGGGGAAACCCCCATACTTGGAGTGAAACTGTGGATAGAGCCCAGAAAGAGAAAGTGGTCGATGAACTCGGCCAGATCTTCGAAAGCTCTGGCGTTGTGGTGGTTGCCCACTACA
>PNND01000375.1 GCA_013824045.1 Rhodobacter sp.
AAGCTTCTGATTTTCCGCTTATATGAAACGGCAACACCCGCCAGTGGCGGGTGTTTTGCTTTCGGGGCGGTGACGTAGGCTGCAGAGTTCGGCGCAGCAATGTCAGCGCGCATGTCGCCCGACGCTGCCGGCGGGTTCAGACATTAACCGGTTGCAATCCACAAAGAGCGACGTCCGACCAACGTCAGCAAGACCTGTGACGTGCCAGCTTGCGATACAGTTTTAAGGATTTTGGTGGAGCCAGGGAGGATCGAACTCCCGACCTCTTGAATGCCATTCAAGCGCTCTCCCATCTGAGCTATGACCCCACCGGAGGTCGAAGCGCTGCGGCTTCGATGGGCGAAGCGTTGCCGCTTCGTTGGGCGCTGTCTAGTAGAGGGCGCGGTGGGGTGCAAGCGAAAAAAACACCCGTTTTCCGCGCCCTGCAACGGCCGACAGCGGGACCTTAAACCTCTTCCTCGTCGCCGGCCACATCGGCCAGATCGTCGAGGGAGACGTTGTCATCGGCATCATCTTCGAGCAGATCATCGTCCAGCTCGGTATCATCGGCGACGCCGGTTTCGAGCAGTTCGTCATCGGCTTCCAGATCATCGACGAGAACGTCATCGTCCTTCTCCGGCACCGCGCGGCTGATCACAGCGGCGGCCATCTTGCGACGGGCGGATTCAATATCGACGACTTCGCCGGTATAGGGCGAAACGATGGGCGAACGGTTCAGGTCGTAAAAGCGCTTGCCGGTGGTCGGGCAAATGCGTTTCGTGCCCCATTCAGGATTGGGCATGGTGGTCCCCTTGTTCAGGCTGGCTGTCGATGGGCTGGAATGTCCAGAGTCGTGGTCGCTTGCCACAAGGCAAGGCGGGTGTCAAAGGCTTTCGCGGCGGGTTGGCCCTGTTGCCTGCAGGGTGCAAGTGGCTATCCTGTGCGTTGAGTTCAAGAGGATGTTCGATGCCCCTGCTTCCCGGTTCCCCTCCGGTTGAGATCGTGCTGAAGCGATCGGCCCGCGCCCGGCGGTTTTCGCTGCGCGTGTCGCGGCTTGACGGGCGGGTGACGCTGTCGCTGCCCGCCCGTGCGCGCGAGGCTGAGGCGATGGCCTTTGCCCGCGCGCAAGAGGGGTGGATTCGCGAGACGCTGGCCGACATGCCGCAAAGGGCCGGGGTGGTCATCGGGTCTGTCTTGCCGGTTGAAGGGCGGATGCTGCTCTTGGCGCCCGGAGCGGGCCGGGCGGTGCGGGTGGAGGACGATTCGCTGTTGATCCCCGGCGATCCGGCGCAGGCGGGCGCGCGGGCGGGGGCTTTTTTGCGGGCGCTGGCGCGGGAGCGGCTGGTGGCGGCATCAGACCGCTATGCCGCCATGATCGGGCGGCGGGTGGCGCGGGTCACGCTGCGCGATACACGCTCGCGCTGGGGGTCCTGCGCGCAGGATGGGGCGCTGATGTATTCGTGGCGGCTGATCATGGCCCCGGCATCGGTGCTCGATTACGTGGCCGCGCATGAGGTGGCGCATATGCAGGAGATGAACCACTCGCCCGCCTATTGGGCAGTGGTGGACCGGCTCTATCCTGGCTGGCAGGTGCAGCGGAAATGGCTGCATGCCGAGGGGCAGGCGCTGCATCAATACCGTTTCGGGGATTGATTTTCCCCTGCTGGAGGTGCTTGGCTGTGGATCATGCCGATCACGCCGCGCCTGACCGACCCGAACGCCGCCGCACATGAGCGGGTGTACCGCAGTCTGCGGCAACAGGTCATGCATGGCGAGATTCCGCCCGGGCAAGCGATGACGTTGCGGGGCTTGGGCAAGCAATACGGGGTCAGCATGACGCCCGCCCGCGAAGCCGTGCGGCGGTTGGTGGCGGAAGGGGCGCTGACGCTGTCTTCCTCGGGCCGGATCTCGACGCCGGAGCTGACGCCGGAGCGGATCGAGGAACTGGCAGCGATCCGGGCGATGCTGGAACCCGAAATGGCGGCGCGCGCGCTGCCACGGGCGCATTTTGCGCTGATCGAGCGATTGGCGGCGATCAACGCGCTGAACGCCGAGGCCGTGGTGAAACAGGACGCAGTGGCCTATGTGCGCACCAATCTGGAGTTTCACCGCACGCTCTATCTGCGCGCGCAGGCCCCCGCGATGCTCGCGATCTGCGAAACCGTCTGGCTGCAACTGGGCCCCACCATGCGGGCGCTCTACTCCAAGCTGCGCCGCAAGGAACCGCCCCAGCATCACCGCATGATCTTGCCGCGCTGAAGGCGGGCGATGAGCCGGGGCTGCGGCTGGCGGTGCGGACGGATGTGACCCAAGGGTTGCGGCATCTGGCCAGCTGATCCAGTGACGCGCTTGCCCCCCATCCTGCTGCTGACGGCGGCGGTTGCGCTGGTGGGGGCGAATTCCCTGTCGCTGAGCCCGATTGCGCTGGAGGTGGGGCGCGGATTTGGTGGTGCTGCAGCGCGAGAGGTGTTGATCGGGGCATCTTTGTTTGGTGCGGGCACCGCAGGGGCGGCCGTGCTGATCGCGCCTTGGGCGGATCGGATCGGGCTGTCGCGGGCACTCGGGCTGGCACTGGCCGTGCTGGTGCTGGGCATGGCAGGGACGGCGCTGGCGCCGTCGCTTCCGGTGCTGTGGGTTGCACAGGCGGTGGCAGGGGTGGGGTCTGGCGTGGCGCTGCCTGCCACCTATGGGCTGGCCAGCGAGATTGCGCCCAAGGGGCGGGAGAGCACCTTTCTGGGCCGGGTGTTGATGGGATGGACGCTGTCGCTGGTCTTTGGCGCCTCGGCCGCCGCGCTGATCGCAGACGTGGCCGGGTGGCGGGCGGTGCATGGGGTGCTGGCGCTGCTGGGGGTGGCGGTGCTGGTGGCGCTGGCCATGGCCCCCCGGATGGGGGAGGTGCGGGCGGCACAAGGCGGTGGGCCATGGGCCGCGCTGCGCGTACCGGGGATCGGCGCGGCGCTGGGGGTTGCCGGGGGATACATGGCGGCATTCTATGGGCTTTACGCCTATGTCGCCCCGCATCTGCAAGCAGGGCTGGGTTGGCCCGTCTGGATGGTTGGGGCGGTGCCGCTGGTCTATGGGATCGGCTTCGGCGCGGCGGCGCTGGCGGACCCGGTGATTGACAGGCTGGGTGCCCGGCGGGTGGCGCCTTGGGTGTTCGGGGCCTTGGTGCTGCTCTATCTGGGCGTTGCGGCGGTGGCGGGGTCAGGCTGGGGTCTGGTGGCGGCCTGCCTGCCATGGGGGATGATCAACCATTTGGGGCTGAACCTGATCGTGGGGCGGCTGGCGGGGCTGGATGCGGCGCGGCGCGGGGCGGTGCTGGGGTTGAATTCTGGGGTGACCTATCTTGCGATGTTCGTAGCAACGCCGGTCTTCGGATTTGTCGAGGCCGGGCTGGGATTTGCGGCCTGTGCTGTGCTGGCGGCGGCCTGTGTGCTGCCGGCGCTGATGGATGCAATTCTGCGTCGGTCGTCTGGGCGGTACGCCAAATAGCCCGGCGGCATGACGGGGCGGCCGCCGGGGATTTGAGTATTTTGGCCAAGGTGAAAGGGACTTGGCGGTTTGGACGTCAGGCGTGGATCGCGCCGTCGCCGCAGGCCAGCGCCGCCTCGCGCACAGCTTCGCTATAGGTCGGGTGGGCGTGGCAGGTGAGGGCGAGGTCTTGGGCCGATGCGCCGAATTCCATGGCAACGCAAATCTCGTGGATCAGGTCGCCCGCCATCGGGCCGATGATATGGGCGCCGAGGATGCGATCGGTGGCCTTGTCGGCGAGGATCTTGACGAAACCGTCGCCCTGGAACACGGCCTTGGCGCGGCCGTTGCCCATGAAGGAGAACTTGCCGACCTTGTACGCGCGGCCTTCGGCTTTCAGCTGTTCCTCGGTCTGGCCGACGGAGGCGACTTCCGGGGTGGTGTAGATCACGCCGGGGATGACGTTGTAATTCACATGGCCCGATTTCCCGGCAAGGATTTCGGCCAGCGCCATGCCTTCATCTTCGGCCTTGTGCGCCAGCATGGGGCCGATGATGGCATCGCCGATGGCGTACAGGCCCTTGATATTAGTGGCGAAATGGTGGTCGGTCTTGACCTGCCCACGGGGCAGCATCTCGACCCCGAGCACATCGAGGCCGAGGCCCGCGACATAGGGGCGGCGGCCTGTGGCGACGAGGACGGTGTCGGCATCAAGGCTGGCCTCGCTGTCATCCTTGCGAAGCTTGTAGCGGACGGTTGCGCCTTTCTTGCCCTTGTCCACACCCTGCACGGCGGCGCCGAGGATGAACTTAAGCCCCTGTTTTTGCAGGATGCGCTGGAAGGATTTGGCGACTTCGGCATCCATGCCGGGGGTGATGGCGTCGAGGTATTCGA
>PNND01000485.1 GCA_013824045.1 Rhodobacter sp.
CCGCCCTACTGATCGAAGGTGACCGGATCGCTTGGATAGGCCCCCGCTCAGACGCCCCACCTGCCGAAGAAACCCACGATTTCGAAGGTCGCCTGCTGACCCCCGGTTTGATCGACGCCCACACCCACCTTGTTTTTGGCGGCAACCGCGCGGCAGAATTTGAACAACGCCTTAACGGGGCAAGCTATGCCGATATCGCCCGCGCAGGCGGCGGCATCCTGTCCACAGTCACCGCCACCCGCGCCGCGTCCGAAGATGAACTGGTTGCGCTGGCCCTGCCCCGCCTTGACGCGATGATCCGGCAAGGGGCCACGACTGTTGAGGTGAAGTCCGGCTATGGTCTGACCATCGGTGATGAACTGAAGATGCTGCGCGCCGCGCGCCGTCTTGCCACACTGCGGCCGGTGACCATCACCACAACGCATCTCGCCGCCCATGCCATACCCCCGGAGTATGCCGCCCGCCCGGATGCTTACATCGACGAGATCGCCATCCCGTCGCTTCACTCCGCCCATGCCGAAGGGTTGATAGACGCGGTGGATGCGTTCTGCGAGTCCATCGCCTTCTCGCCAGCACAGGTGGATCGTCTATTCACCGCCGCCCGCGCCCTTGGCCTGCGGGTCAAGCTTCATGCCGAACAGCTGACAGATCAGGGCGGGGCCACCCTCGCAGCCCGCCATGCCGCGCTGTCTGCTGATCATCTGGAATACCTCTCGGCCGAAGGAGTAGCGGCCATGGCCCGTGCCGGGACAGTCGCGACCATCCTTCCGGGTGCATTCTTTACCCTGCGCGAGTCGCAGCTGCCTCCAATCGCCGCCCTGCGCGCCGCAGGTGTTCCGATGGCCATCGCCACCGATTGCAACCCTGGCTCTTCGCCGATGACGTCCCTGCCCTTGGCCATGAACATGGCCTGCACCCTGTTCCGTATGACGCCGGAAGAGGCGCTTCTGGGCACCACAGCCAACGCTGCCCGCGCTTTGGGCCTTGCCGATCGCGGTTTGCTTTCACCGGGGCTGCGGGCCGATCTCTGCCTCTGGGACATGCAGAATCCGGCCGAACTTTCCTATCGCATCGGAGCCGAAGCCTTGCACAAATCAATCATCGGAGGCCGTATTGTCGCCTGAGATCCTGCAACCCGGCCAGACAGTGCTTGCACAAATCGAACAAATTTACCGCGAAGAGCGTTCAGCAGTACTCCACCCATCCGCGCGTGCCGGGGTCGAGGCCGCCGCCGCCCGTATCGCGGCGGCGGCAGCGGGCGATGCGGCGGTGTATGGCGTGAATACGGGCTTTGGCAAACTCGCCTCTCTCAAGATCGCGGCGAAGGACACTGCCACCCTACAGCGCAACCTGATCCTGTCGCATTGTTGCGGTGTGGGCGAGGCGATGCCGCGCAACGTGGCCCGTCTGATGATGGTGCTGAAACTGCTCTCTCTTGGCCGTGGCGCATCGGGCGTGCGCTGGGACGTGATCGCCCTGATTGAAGGGATGCTCGCCCGGTGTGTGACTCCCGTCATCCCGGCGCAAGGTTCGGTCGGCGCGTCCGGTGACCTTGCCCCGCTTGCCCATATGGCCGCCGTGATGATCGGCGCGGGCGAGGCAGAGGTGGACGGTCACATCATGCCCGGCTCCGAAGCGCTCGCCTCTGCCGGCCTTTCGCCCGTCACGCTCGGCCCGAAAGAGGGGCTGGCGTTGATCAACGGTACCCAGTTCAGCACGGCCTATGCGCTGGCGGGTCTGTTCGATGGCTGGCGCAATGCGCAATCGGCGCTGGTCCTTTCGGCCCTCTCCACCGATGCTATCATGGGCTCGACCGCGCCCCTGCATCCTGAGATCCACGCCCTGCGCGGCCATGCGGGCCAGATCGAGGCTGCCGCCACCATGCGCGCCCTGCTGGCCGGGTCTGCAATCCGGGACAGCCATGTGATCGGCGATACCCGCGTTCAGGATCCCTATTGCATCCGCTGCCAACCGCAGGTGACGGGGGCAGCGATGGATATCCTCCGGCAAGCCGCGCAGACGCTGGAGATCGAGGCGAATGCCGCTACCGACAACCCGCTTGTCCTGTCGGATGGTCAGATCGTTTCCGGCGGAAACTTCCACGCCGAACCGGTGGGTTTTGCCGCTGACATGATCGCGCTGGCTTTGTCAGAAATCGGGGCCATCGCCCAGCGCCGGGTGGCGCTGATGGTGGACCCAACCCTCAGCTTCGATCTGCCGCCCTTCCTTACGCCCAACCCCGGCCTGAACTCTGGCCTGATGATCGCCGAAGTGACGACCGCCGCTTTGATGAGCGAGAACAAACACCTCGCCCATCCCACGGTCACCGACAGCACCCCCACCTCGGCCAACCAGGAGGACCATGTCAGCATGGCCGCCCATGGTGCGCGCCGCCTGATGCAAATGAATGCCAACCTGTCGCGCATTCTGGGGGTCGAGGCGCTCTGCGCAGGGCAAGGCGTGGAATTCAGGGCACCCTTGAAAACCTCCCCGCCCCTGCAAGCCACGCTCGCCCGCCTGCGGGCCGATGTGGCGACGCTGGGCGAAGACCGCTACCTAGCCCCCGATCTTGAATCCGCAGCCCGCCTTGTCGCCTCTGGCGCCTTGGCCGATGCCGCAGGCATCCCGCTTCCCACGCTTTGAAGGGTAACCCCATGAACACGCGCCATAATCTTCGTGACATCTACCCCGCCACGGGAACCGAGATCACCGCCAAATCCTGGCTGACAGAAGCACCCATGCGGATGCTGATGAACAACCTGCACCCGGATGTGGCGGAAAACCCGCATGAGTTGGTGGTCTATGGGGGCATCGGTCGTGCGGCCCGGACGTGGGAGGATTTCGATCGCATCGTCGCCACACTCAAGACGCTGAACGATAATGAAACCCTGCTGGTCCAATCCGGCAAGCCTGTGGGCGTCTTCCGCACCCACAAGGATGCGCCGCGCGTGCTGATCGCCAATTCGAACCTCGTTCCTCATTGGGCGACATGGGACCATTTCAACGAACTCGATAAACGCGGGTTGGCCATGTACGGCCAGATGACCGCCGGATCTTGGATCTATATCGGCACGCAAGGCATCGTGCAGGGCACCTATGAAACCTTTGCCGAAGCGGGCCGCCAGCATTATGGCGGCGACCTCAAGGGTCGCTGGATCCTGACCGGAGGTCTGGGCGGCATGGGCGGCGCGCAACCTCTTGCAGCCGTCATGGCCGGGGCCTGCTGCCTTGCAGTCGAGGTGGACGAGACCCGCATCGATTTCCGGCTTCGCACCCGCTATGTCGATGCCAAGGCGCATACGCTGGACGAGGCACTTGCGATGATCGCCGACTGGACGGCGAAGGGCGAAGCGAAATCTGTTGGCCTCCTGGGTAACGCCGCCGAGGTGTTCCCGGAGCTTTTCGCCCGGATGCAGGCGGGTGGGGCGCGGCCTGATATCGTGACGGACCAGACATCGGCCCATGATCCATTGCATGGCTACTGCCCGCTGGGATGGACCGTTGCCGAATGGCGCGCGAAACAGGAAAGCGATCCCAAAGCGGTGGAACAGGCGGCTCGCGCCTCGATGCGCGCCCATGTCGCCGCGATGGTGGATTTCTGGAACGCCGGGGTTCCCACACTGGATTACGGCAACAACATCCGGCAGGTGGCACAGGAAGAAGGGCTAGAAAACGCCTTCGCCTTCCCCGGCTTTGTCCCGGCCTATATCCGCCCACTGTTCTGCAAAGGCATTGGCCCCTTCCGCTGGGTCGCCCTGTCCGGTGACCCCGAGGATATCCATGCCACAGACCGCGCTATGAAAAAGCTGTTCCCCGACAATGCGCACCTGCATCGTTGGCTGGATATGGCGCAGGAACGCATCGCCTTTCAGGGCCTGCCCGCCCGCATCTGCTGGATCGGTCTTGGGGATCGGCACCGCGCGGGGCTGATGTTCAACGAGATGGTGAAATCAGGTGAGCTTAAGGCCCCCATCGTGATCGGGCGCGATCATCTGGACTCGGGCTCCGTCGCTTCGCCCAACCGCGAAACAGAGGCGATGAAGGACGGATCGGATGCGGTGTCTGACTGGCCGCTGCTAAATGCGCTCCTCAACACCGCCTCTGGCGCGACATGGGTGTCGCTGCATCATGGCGGCGGGGTCGGCATGGGCTTTTCTCAGCATTCGGGCATGGTCATCGTGGCCGACGGCACCGAGGATGCCGCGCGGCGCCTAAACAACGTGCTGTGGAACGACCCCGCCACCGGCGTAATGCGCCATGCGGATGCAGGCTATGACATCGCGTTGGACCATGCCCGCGCGATGGACCTGCGCCTGCCCGGCATTCTGGGCAACTGACC
>PNND01000074.1 GCA_013824045.1 Rhodobacter sp.
GCCGCCTTTCTTCTTCTGCGTCTCCTGCGGCGCAAGAAAGGGCGCAAGATCGGGGATCGGCGGCAGGTCGATGCTCATGGTCTTACCTCTTACTTGGCCGTGGCCGTGAACCGTCACCTCTATATGGGCACGCAAACCGCCCGCGCCAGCCCCGCCCACCTGCGCACCCACGCACCCTTAACCAGAAATCCCCTGCCCAACCTGCCGGAATTTGTATGCACAGCCGTCTGCACTGTGCGTCTGCACTGCGCTGCTGAACGCCCCCCCACGGCCAAGCCCTTGTTCTTTATGGCAACCTTTACGCCATCCCGCCCGCAATCAACCGATGCGCCAAACGTGCATAGGCCTCAGCAATCGGCCCCTCGCCGGCTGCAATCGGCGTGCCGCTGTCCCCCGCCACCCGCACATCCAGACTCAGGGGGATCTCGCCCAGAAACGGCAGGTCCAGCTTTGCCGCCTCTGCCGCCACCCCGCCATGGCCGAAGATATGCGCCTCATGCCCGCAGTTGGGGCAGATATAGGTCGACATGTTCTCGATCAGCCCCAGCACCGGCACCTTCAGTTTCACGAACATGTCCAATGCCTTGCGCGCATCCAGCAGCGCCACATCCTGCGGCGTCGATACCACCAGCGCACCCGTCAACTGCGTGCGCTGCGCCAGCGACAACTGGATATCCCCCGTCCCCGGCGGCAGGTCGATGATCAGCACATCCAGCTTGCCCCAGGCAACCTGACCCAGCAATTGCTGCAAGGCCCCCATGATCATGGGCCCCCGCCAGATCACCGCCTCATCCTCTTTCAGCATCAGCCCGATCGACATCATGGTCACGCCATGTGCCTGCAACGGTTCAATAATCTTGCCGTCCGGGCTGGCCGGGCGCTTGGTCACCCCCATCATGCGCGGCTGGCTCGGGCCATAGATATCGGCATCCAGCAGACCCACCCGCCGCCCCTGCCGCGCAAGTGCCACGGCAAGGTTGGAACTGACGGTGGATTTCCCCACGCCCCCCTTGCCGCTGCCCACGGCGATGATGCGGTCCACACCGGAAACCTTCTGCGGCCCGCCCTGCTGCGGTGTCGGATGCTGGCCGATCTTCAACGTGGGCGGCGGCGCAGGCTTTGCCGCCGGACCATGCGCCGTCATCACCACCTGCACCGTCTCAACGCCGTCCAGCCGGCGCACGGCCGCCTCGGCCGCCGCCTGCACCGGCCCCAGCGCCCGCGCCGCCTCGGGGCTTTCCGCCTCAATGACAAAGCGCACCACACCCCCGTCGATCGTCAGTGCGCGAATCAGGTCACGCGACACCAGATCACCCCCGCCGGGCAATCCGACACCGGCCAAAGCCCGCATGATTAACTCTCGCGAAACCGCCATCTGTTCTTCTCCTGCACAAGGTTAAGGCAAACCTCGTTATCTTTGCGGCACTCGGCAAGGCCGAGTTGACCATTTGCTCAGGTTTTCAGCGAAACCCATGAAATTAATGACGTTTTCGTGACAGTCAGCCATGCGATTGCTGCATGGCAGCATTGCAGACCAGCGCTATTGTGCAACTGCAGCATATGCCCCATGTTTCCGGTAACAGCGCGACAGAACGTTGTCAGATACGATGGTGTAACAAACTGAGGCTGATCGAAATGGCTTATATCAATTCCTCCCGTGCCGCGTCCTTCTCGCTGGCTGACCGCATCTCGGGCTTTGTGGCCCTGACGAAAGCGAACTTCGCCCGCCGCGCCGTCTATAACCAGACCGTCCGCGAACTCAACACGCTGACGGACCGCGAACTTGCCGATCTCGGCATCGCCCGCGCTGACATCCTCTCCCTGGCCCACGAAGCGGCCTACGGTAAATGAGTTTCTTGCTGAACCCCACCTCCTCCCGGGGTTCTTGGCAAAAGCGGCGGCGCCTCTCCTCCTCCCTGGCGTCGCCGCACTTTGATCCGGAAGCCGCGCTCCTGCGTATGCTTCTATGACAGATCCGAAGTCCCCCTCCTCCTCCCTGGGGACATGCGGAAAAGCGGCGGTTCCGCTCCTCCTCCCAGGAACCGCCGCACCCTTATTCCGGGGCATTTTCGCCCCACCGGAGTACGGCGGGCCCGCTCTTCCTCCCTAGGGCCCATCGGACCAGCGGCGGCCTCTACCTCCTCCCAGAGGTCGCCGCGCAAAATTTCAGGGGTTGAGAAACCCTTAACGGCGTACGAAGGGCCCGCTCCTCCTCCCTAGGGCCCGACGCACCAGCGGCGACCTCACCTCCTCCCGGGGTCGCCGCATCCCATTCGCGCCCGGCCTTTCCTCCTCCCTGGCCGGGTCGAACCTGCGGTCGGCCTCTCCTCCTCCCTGGCCGGATCGCGCAATAGCGGCGGCGCCCTCTTCCCTCGGGCGCCGCCGTTTTCATTTCTCCCCACCCCGCCTTGCATCCCGCCCGCACCCCGCCGATAGTCCGCCCGACCCGACCCAACGGCAGGCCCGATGCGCCCTTCCCTTCTCTCCGCAGCCCTCGTTGCCGCCCTCGTCGGTTACGGCTCGACCATCGCACTGGTGCTAGCCGCCGCGCAGGCGCTGGGGGCCAGCACGCTTGAAACCGCAAGCTGGGTTATGGCGATCTGCTTTGCCAAGGCCGCAGGCTCTGCCCTTCTGTCCACATGGCACCGCGTTCCCGTTGTGCTGGCCTGGTCCACCCCGGGTGCCGCACTGATCGCTGCATCAACCGGCTACAGCATGGCCGAAGGCGTCGCCGCCTTCATTCTGGCGGGCCTGTTGATTGCGGCCACGGGCCTGATCAAACCCCTTGGCACCCTCGTCGCACGCATCCCCGATGGCATCGCCGCTGCCATGCTGGCGGGCGTCCTTTTGCCCTTTGTGCTCAAGGGCGCAGGCGCGCTAGAGGCCGCACCCCTGCTCGTCGCCCCGATGGTCGGTCTCTTTGCCCTCGTCCGCCTCAAGAACCCTGCCATGGCCGTTCTTGCCGCCCTCGCCGCAGGCCTGATCACAGCCTTCGCCAGCGGGGCGACCAGCCTGCCACCCTTGCCACCCCTGCCCCCGACAGCCGTGCTGATCTGGCCCGAATGGCACTGGTCCGCCCTGATCGGCCTCGGCCTGCCGCTCTATCTGGTCACCATGGCCTCGCAGAACCTGCCCGGCTTTGCCACCATGCGGGCGGCGGGGTATGAACCGCCCGTCGCCTCGGCGCTCACCGTCACGGGCGGCATCTCGGCCATCGCCGCGCTGTTCGGCGCGCATACTGTGAACATGGCCGCCATCACCGCCGCGATCTGCATGGGTGACGATGTCCACCCCGATCGCAGCCAGCGCTGGAAGGTGGGGCTTGCCTATGCCGGGGTCTGGGTGGTGCTTGGCCTCACCGGCCCGGTGGTGATCGCCATCTTGGGCGCCCTGCCGCCCGCCTTGATGACCGCGCTGGTGGCCCTTGCCCTGCTGGGGCCGCTGATGGGCGCGCTGACCGGGGCCTTCGCCACGCCGGACCAGCGCTTCGCCGCCACCATCACGCTGGCCGTCACCGGCGCGGGCGTGGCCTTTGCCGGGATCGGCGCGGCCTTCTGGGGGTTGCTCGCAGGCCTTGCCTTCTGGGGTCTGGAACGCCTCGCCCGCAGAGGCGTTTCCTGACGCAGGAAACGCGACGATTTCTCACACAGAAATCGGGGGCCCGCCGGGCGGGTCACGGAGTTTGCGTCAAACTCCGCCGCGATTTCTGCGTGCCGAAATCGCCGTCCTCAGAACGGCACGTCATCCGCATCATCGGCATCGACGATGAACCCCGCGACCACCTTCTTGATCCCGGCCTTGGAAAAATCGATCTCCAGCTTGTCGCCCTCAATCCCGATCACGATCCCATAGCCAAACTTGCGGTGAAACACCCGGTCGCCCTCGCTGTAGGCCGACACCACGGTCGCATCGATCACCACCCCCCGCGCCTCGCGCGGTTGCGATACACCCCGCGTCTGCACCCGGTCCTGCATCCGCTTCCAGCCGGGGGAGTTATAGACATCCGCTTTTGAGACCCGCTCATCCATTGCCGACGCCACCGCATAGGGTGCCGCTGCGCCGAACCCGCCGCCATAAAGGCCGGGCGGCGTCAGCACCTCCACATGCTCGGGCGGCAATTCATCGATGAACCGGCTCGGCAACTGGCTCTGCCATTGCCCATAGACCCGGCGGTTCGAGGCAAAGGAAATCGTGCACAGCTCCTCGGCCCGCGTGATCCCCACATAGGCGAGCCTGCGCTCCTCCTCCAACCCCTTCAACCCGCTCTCATCCATGCTGCGCTGGCTGGGAAACAACCCATCCTCCCAGCCCGGCAG
>PNND01000254.1 GCA_013824045.1 Rhodobacter sp.
CCGTGCCGCCCGCAGGCATAAGCGGCGACCGCCTCGCCAAAGGCCGTGAACAGCGGGCGCGAGACGGGATCGCCCGCCGCGTTCCATTCCGGGTGCCACTGGACCGACAGGGTGAAGCCGGGCGCATCCTTGACATAGATCGCCTCAGGCGTGCCGTCGGGGGCTTCGCCATCAATCACGATGCGGGGGCCCGGGCGGTTGATGCCTTGGCCATGCAGGGTGTTGGTCATCACCTCTTCCGCCCCCATCAGGCGGTGGAACACCCCGCCCGTGGTAAAGCGGACCGGGTGGCGCAAGGCGAATTTCTCCTCGATCGTACCATCGGGGGGCATGCGGTGGTTCATTCGCCCCGGCAGATCGCGAATCTCGGGGTAAAGGGTGCCGCCCATGGCGACGTTCACCTCTTGAAAGCCGCGGCAGATGCCCATGAAGGGCTGGCCGCGTTCCACGCAGGCGCGGATCAGTGGCAGCACGATCGCATCACGGCAGCGGTCAAAGCAGCCATGCGCCGGGGTTTCCTCTTCGCCATATTCGCTGGGATGCACGTTGGGGCGGCCCCCGGTCAGCAGGAAACCATCACAGAGATCCAGAAGTTCGTCGACCGTCACGAAGCGCGGGTCCGAGGGGATGATCAGCGGCAGGCATCCCGACACACCGGCCACGGCTTCGGAATTCATCGTCCCGCCGGCATGGACCGGGTATTCCTGGTTGATCAGGTTCATGTTGCCGATGATCCCGACAACGGGGCGGCGGGGGGCGCATTTTGTGGCGCGTGTCATGGGACCGTCATTCCTTTGATGCGCTAAGGATAGGCGGCCTTGCCGCCCAAGCAAAGGGGATAAGCACGCATTCCCTGTGCGGCAGCGCAGGCTGTGCGCGCCATTCGGGCAGAGCGGGGCAGATATGCCTTCAAAAGACCCGGCGGAAAAGACGAAGGGCTGTCTCGTGCCATCAGATGAGAAGGGGCCCGTCAGCCATGCCCGGCTTTGCCCTGCCCCACAGCAGCGGCGATCAGGTTGCCCCTTTTCCCACAACGGCGGCAGCGGCGGCCAGCGCGCCCGGCCCGAAGGGAATGGACAGCGCAACCATCCCCGCCTCCATCACCGCCAGCGCGCCCAGCGTCATATGGGCATTCACATGCCCCATATGCGCCACGCGCAGAAAGCCGTGATAGGCGGGATCGTTGGGCGGGGCCATGCCCAGACCGATGCCCAGCGTGACCCCGGCCTTGTGTTCGGTCCAGTCGCGTAGGCGGGTCGCATGGGGCGCACCGAAGCGCACGGCAGTAACCGACCGGCCGCGATGGGCCGGATCGGCCACGTTCAGCGCGATGTCGGGATTGCCCGCCCCCCAGCAATCGAAGGCTGCCCAAACCGCCTGTGCCAGCACCTCGTGCCGGGCCCAGACGGCGGGCAGGCCTTCTTCATCCAGCAGCATGGTCAGGCTTTCGCGCAGACCGAACAGGTGATGGGTGGGTGCGGTGCCGTTCCAGTATTGCCAGAACTCGGTGGCATCCGCGCGCGGTGTCCAATCCCAATACGGGGTGCGCAGGTCCGATGTCTTGCACCGTTCCCGCGCCTTTTCGGAAAACCAGACAAAGCCCACACCGGGCGGCACCATCAGCCCCTTCTGGCTGGCGGCGACCATCACATCGACACCCCACCCGTCCATGTGAAATTCATCGCAGCCGAGCGAGGCGATGCAATCCACCGCCAGCAGCGCAGGATGGCCCACGGCATCCATCACCGCCCGCAGGCGCGGCACATCGGTGCGGATGGTGCTGGCGGTATCGACATGGGTGGTCAGCACGGCCTTGAAGCTATGGGTCTTGTCGGCGCGCAGCGTGGCCTCGACCCGGGCGAAATCGACGGGGGTAGAGCGGCCGAAATCCAGCACCTCGACCTCGACCCCCAGCGCGCGCACGCTTTCCGCCCAAGACAGGCCAAAGCGCCCGGTGGCCAGAACCAGCGCGCGGTCGCCGCGCGAAAACAGGTTCATGTTCGCCGCCTCCCACACCCCGTGCCCATTGGCGATATAGAGCGCCACGTTCTGCGTGGTGCCCGCAACGCGGCGCAGATCGGGCCAGAGCGTTTCCGCCATCGCCGGCAAAGCGCCGTCATAGATGTTCGGCGCGGCCCGGTGCATGGCCGACAGCACCCTGTCGGGCATGACCGACGGGCCGGGGATGGCAAGATAGGGGCGGCCATTGGCAAGCGTCATCATCATCTCCGCGGGGCTTCGCTTCATGGCTATGCCTGCCCGCAGGGAAGGTCAACCAGACCACGGGACGGATGGGTGGGTGGGCGGGTCGCTTGCCCAAGGGGCGCAATCGCGCTAGTCAACACCTCTGATTGGCCCTGCTGCGGGGCCTGCGAAGCAAAGGCCGCCCTGCCCCGTGCCCGATCTGCACCAAGCATCCGTCAAGGCGCATGTCAGCCAACCCATCGACCGAACGGGCGATGGGGATGCGGCCTATGCCTCACGCCCGCTGTTTGCGCGGCTGTGGTCGGGCTATCTGCGCCCGCATGTCTGGCTGATGGCGCTGGCCTTTGTGGTGATGGCGATCGAAGGCAGCACGCTGGGCCTGCTGTCATGGATGATCAAGCCGCTGTTCGATTCCGTCTTTGCGGCCGGGGGCGAGGCGTCGCTGATCTGGGTGGGCGTGGCGATCCTGAGCCTGTTCCTGCTGCGCGCGGTGACGACGGTGGTGTCGCGGTCGCTCTTGACGATCATTTCGATCCGCATCGCCTCGGCCATGCAGGTGGACATGCTGCGCCATATCCTGAAGCAGGATGGCGGCTTCTTTCAGCGCAACCCGCCCGGCGCGCTGATGGACAGGGTGCAGGGCGATACCGGCGCGGTGCAGGGCATCTGGCAGACGGTGATCGTGGCGGCAGGGCGCGATGTAGTGGCGCTGGTGGGGCTGTTCGCGGTGGCGCTGTCGATTGATTGGCGCTGGACGCTGGCCGCGCTGGTGGGCGCGCCGCTGCTGATCGTGCCATCGGTGATCCTGCAGCGCTATCTGCGGCGCAAATCGGCGCAGATGCGCGATGCGGCGGCGGCCCGCTCCACCCGGCTGGACGAGATCTTTCACGGCGTGAACGCGATCAAGCTGAACCGGCAAGAGGTCTATCAGACCGGCCGCTTCATGCAGGTCGTGCGGCTGTTGAACCGCACCTATACCAAGGCCGTGGTCGCGGCGCAGACCATGCCCGCGATGATCGACATCGTTACGGGGATCGGTTTCTTTGCCGTTCTGATGCTGGGCGGGCGCGAAGTGGCATCAGGCGAGCGGACGGTGGGGGAGTTCATGTCCTTCTTCACCGCCATGACGCTGACCTTTCAACCGATCCGCCGTCTGGGCGAGTTGGCGGGCGCATGGCAGATCGCGGCGGCGAGCCTTGAGCGCATTTTTCGCCTACTGGACACCGACACGTCCGAGGATCGGCCTGCCATGGGCGCGACTGTGCCCGAAGGCGTGCCGGGCATCGAACTCAACGACGTGCACTTCGCCTATCCCGGCGTACCGGTGCTCAACGGGCTGAGCTTTACCGCCGAAGCGGGAAAGATGACGGCCATTGTCGGCCCGTCGGGCGCGGGGAAAAGCACGGTCTTCCATCTGCTGACCGGTCTGGCCGAACCCGATGCCGGGGTGATCCGCATCGGCGGGCAGGATGTGCGCGGCTTTACCCTGCCCGACCAACGGTCGCTTTTTGCGACCGTGTCGCAGGACACCGCACTGTTCGACGAATCCCTGCGGGAGAACATCGTGATGGGGCGCGATGGGATATCGCCCGATCACCTGTCCGATGTGGTGCGGGCTGCGCATCTGTCGGATGTAGTGGCGGGGATGCCCGCCGGGCTGGACAGCCCCGCCGGCCCGCGCGGATCGGCCCTGTCAGGCGGGCAGCGCCAGCGGGTGGCGATTGCGCGCGCGCTGATCGCGAATGCGCCGGTGCTGTTGCTGGATGAGGCGACATCGGCCTTGGACGCGCAATCGGAGGCGGCGGTGGCGGCGGCTTTGGCTACATTGGCCAAAGGGCGCACGACACTGGTGATCGCGCATCGCCTGTCTACCGTGCGCGAGGCGGACAAGATCGTGGTCATGGACCGGGGCCGCGTGGTGGAAGAGGGCCGGCACGACGAACTGATCGCGCGCGGCGGGCTTTACGCGGGGCTGCACGCGTTGCAGTTCAAGGACTGACCGCCCATCTTGGGCCGAGAGGAGCGCGCAATGACAGGCGAAGCAGCAACAGATCGGCGGGTGATGGCGCTGAGCGG